>CAZDYS010000028.1:0-16380 GCA_964509445.1 uncultured Planctomycetaceae bacterium | reverse complement strand
TGGGAGGTCGCGGCGTTCCTGGCGCCCGCCTCGCCCGCTCTGCGGGCCCGCCTGTCCTCGGCCTGGCTGACGCTCGGCGACCCGGCGCGCTCGCTCCGCTGGTCGCGTGCACCGCTGGACGGGGCCTCGTTCGAGGAAGGCCTCGCGCGCGCCGAGTTGCTCCTGGCCGCAGGCGACGCGGACGCGGCGCTGGCCTGGGTCCGCACGCAGGCGACCGTACCTCCCGCCCTGCGCGCGCGCTTCGAGCTGCTCCACGGCCACGCGCTGGAACGCGGCGACGCGCTCGAGCCCGCGCTCCCCCACTACCGTGCAGCGCTGGACGCGGGCCACGTGAGCGTCGAGCTCGCGCTGTACGTCGCGGACCGCCTGCGAGCCGATCGGGACCCCGCCGGTGCGCTGGCGACCCTCGAGCTCGCGATCGAAGCCGAGGCGGATCGCAGCGACGTGCTCGAGCTCGCGATCCGCTGCGCGCTCGAAGCCGAGCGAACGGAGCGCGCGCGCGAGCTCCTGGTACGCCTCGTCGCGCTCGTGGGCTGGAGCGACAGGGCGGCGCTGCTGGTCGACCGGCTCGCGACCGCCGGTCGCTAGCGCGCGCCTGCGGAGGCGCGCAGGTCGCGGCAGATCGCCAGGTGGTGCGCGGTGTGCACGCGCGCGAAGCGGACCCACTCGCGCGCATCCAGATCGCCGAGGAGCTGGTGCGGAATCCCCTGGGGCGCGGACGCCAAGCCCTCGGGGTCGGCCTCGATCTCGTCGAGCGCCTTCGAGACGTCCGCGAACAGGTCGCGCAGCACGTCGAGGTCGAGCCGCGGCGGAGGCGTGACGAAGCGCGGCGCGGGAGCGACCCCGCGCGGGATCCGTCCCCGACGGAGGATCGCGAGACCCTCCTCGTCGCGCTGCTCGAAGTCGCGGATCAAGCGGCCGCGGCGCGCGACCAGCGACTTCACGTTCCGCAGCGACAGGTCTCCGGCGAGCACCAGGTGGAACAGGTGCTGACCGACGCTCCAGCTGGAGACCTCGGGACGCGGGGTCGTCAGCTCGTCTTCCGGAAGCTCGAGCAACCGTCCGACGCGTGCGAGCAGTCGTCGCAGTCCGGCGAGATCGAGGGCGGGGTCGGAGGAAGCGCTCATCGGGCGTGCACTCTAGCGCCGGAGGCGAGCCGTGGCACTTCGCGACGGGCCTTCCCGGGGGGCTCCCGCGGCGTCACGAGAAGTTGACTTGACCCCAGAGCGGCGCGCTCGATCCTACGGCCCATGCCCAAGCACGCGCGCAAGCTCCTCGCCGAGGCGATCGGAACGTTCGTGCTCCTGTTCGCGGGCACCGGAGCGGTGGTCTCGGACGCGGTGTACGGAGGAGTCGTCGGGCACGTCGGGGTCTCGATCACGTTCGGGCTCGCCGTGATGGCGATGATCTACGCCGTCGGCGACGTCTCGGGCGCGCACCTGAACCCGGCCGTGACCCTCGGGTTCTGGCTTGCGAAGCGCTTCCCCGGCCGCGCGGTGCTGCCCTACGCGGTCGCCCAGCTGGTCGGGGCGCTGGCCGCGTCGGCGACGCTCTCGTGGCTGGTGCCGGAGACGCCCACGCTCGGAGAGACGACGCCGGCCGGATCGGTCCCGAGCTCGTTCGTGCTCGAGATCGTGCTGACCACGATCCTGATGTTCACGATCCTGCGCATCTCCCAGGGCGCCAAGGAGAAGGGCGTCATGGCCGGCATCGCGGTCGGTGGCACGGTGGCCCTCGCGTCCCTGTTCGGCGGTCCGATCTCGGGAGCCTCGATGAACCCGGCGCGCACGCTCGGTCCGGCGCTCGTCGGAGGAGAGCTGAACCATCTGTGGGTCTACCTGGCGGGGCCGGCTCTCGGGGCGGGGCTCGGCGTGCTCCTGAGCGGGCTGCTCGACGAGCCGGACCAGGCCTGACCGCGCGCCTGACGCGTGAGCGCGGGTCGCCGCGGACCTGGGGAGCCAGGAGGCGGCGCCCCGGCCCGGAAGCCGGGGCGCTCTCTCTCCTGAGGCGTGGAGACGAGCGTCGGCCTCCCCCGAGGCACCGGTGACGTCTCGTATCTCCCCCCCTGACGTCTTCCTCCACGAGCTTCGTGGCCGAAGACCGCCATCGGGTCGGGATTTTCTTGGAGAGAAGAGCCCCGGCGGGGGCGGGCGACTAGGCCGCCTGGCGCTTGGCGCGCGACACGCGCAGCGCCTCGAGCCGTCGATCCTCCGGCGTCCGCCGCAGGTCGCGGGTGACGCCGATCTTCGACATCGTCCAGACGAACCACTTGGTGGGGTCGAACTGGAACCACCGCACGCCGTTGCGGTAGTCGATCGGGAAGCGGTGGTGGTAGTTGTGGTACCCCTCGCCGAAGGTGATCAGCGCGACGAGCCAGCTGTCACGGGCCGAGCCTTTGCGGCAGTAGGGCTGCTTGCCGATCATGTGCGTGAAGGAGTTGACCGAGAAGGTCGAGTGCCACTCCACGACGAGGCGCAGGAAGCCGGCCACCAGCAGGCCGCCGAGCCAGTCGCCCCAGAGAGCGCCCAGGAGCGCGGGGACCACGGCGCCCGAGAGGATCGCGAGCGGGACGTAGTAGCGATCCTGGAACATCACCAGCGGGTCCTTCTTGAGGTCCCCCACGCTGGAGAGGTCGGCGTCACGCTCCTCGAACAACACCCACCCGATGTGGGCCCACCAGAACCCTCGGCGGATGTTGTAGGGGTCCTCGTTCGTGTCCGTGCGCGAGTGGTGGATGCGGTGGTCCGCGGACCACTTCAGCGCGGAGTTCTGCACCGAGGCGGCGCCGAACCAGAGGTAGAAGGCCCGCAGGAGGGCGTTGGCCTTGTAGGTCGGGTGGGAGAACAGGCGGTGGTAGCCGCCGGTGATCGCGAGACCGCAGCAGGCGCCGTAGGCCAACGCCAGGAGCAGGGTCTCCACCCGGAAGTTCAGCACGTGGTAGACCAGCCCGGCCAGCGCGAACGCGTGCGCCGTGGCCAGGAAGGACGTGTTGACGACAGAGAGCCGCTTCTTGCGAGGAAGCTGGAGGACGTTGGTGCTCGTTTCAGCCACAGAGTTCTCGTTGGGGGTCGCCCGGCGCGCTAACGGTCGAGAGGCGCGGGGTTCTTGGGGCTCGAGGGGAGCCGCTTTCTCGAATCCTGCGAGGGACCTCTTGGATCTCCACCCCTAGCCATCGGAGCGACGGCGCGATCCCATGAGTCGTGGTCGTCCCGGGGGGGCACGGACAGGCACCGTGCAGACCGGGTCGGGACTCGAAGGGTCTGGAGAGAGGTCATGGGTTTGCGCCGACCGCGGCCGGCCGCCCCCCCCCCCGCGCAAGAGCGGCGGGGACCCGGATCCGGGGGTCCGGAGCGGGGGAAAGGCGCAGAAAGGCTAGCAGGAGCCGGGGCGGCGGCAACCCTCCCGCCGACGGGAAGGAGGGAATCCCTTCGCGGTCTCCTTCTTGGGGCCGCGGGGGCGGTCGGGACAGCCAGTCGGCGGGTTCCGATCTCGCAAAACGGCCCGCAAGGGGTCGAGAAGGGGGTTTCTCAGGATCGGTCGTCCCGCCAGAGCGGAACGCGCTCGAGCAGCGAGGCGGCTCCCAGGCGCTCTGCCAGGGGCTCCAGCCGCCCCCGGACGGCCCCCGTCCAGCCCAGCTCGTCGACGGACTCCGCCAGGGGAACGTCACGCCGGAGCGTGGCGAGCGTGCGGTAGAGCCGGGCGGCCTCGCGCTGCTCGTTCAGCGTCGCCGCCAGCTTGGCCGCACCGCGCGGCCGCACGGACCAGGCCTCGACCTCCTCGGGGATCCGATCGAGGTCCCCGTAGGCCGCCAGGACCGTGGCGGCGGACTTCGCTCCCCAGCCGCGCAGCCCCGGGATGCCGTCGGCGTCGTCTCCGACCAGCGCGAGCCAGTCGGGAATCGAGGCCGGCGCGACGCCGAACTTCTCCTCCACGCCGGCCTCGTCGAGCGTGCGCTCCCGGCGCCGGTCGCGACCGACGACCCGATCTCCCTGGACGCACTGGGCGAGGTCCTTGTCCGGCGAGCAGATCCACACGCGCTCGACGCGTTCGTCTCCCGCGGCACGCGCGGCGAAGGTCGCGAGCGCGTCGTCGGCCTCGAACTCGACCATGGGCCAGGAGACGAGGCCGAGAGCTTCGGTCACCTCCTCCACGAGCGGGAACTGTGCCCACAGGTCCGGGTCGATCCCCGCGCCAGTCTTGTAGCCCGCGAACAGGTCGTTGCGGAACGACTCGATCACGTGGTCGAACGCGACCGCGACGTGCGTCCCGCCCTCCTTCGTCAGCAGCGAGAGCATCGACCGCGCGAAGGTGCGGGTCGCCGCGACCTCCTCGCCGGCGTCGTTCCTGGAGCTCGGAGCTCCGTAGAACGCGCGGAACAACTCGTAGGTGCCGTCGACCAGGTGGACGTCCATCGCGGTCGAACGATACCAAGGAGACCGCGGCTCGCGAACGTCACGAAAAAGACCCGCCAGCGGGTCGGACCGGCGGGTCGAGTGCGTCGAGGGAACGACGCTCCGCCGGACGGCAGCCTCTCACGAGGAGAAGACCAAGGGGGTGAACCGACCAGCGAACGGCGCGAGTGCATCCGTTCGACGGAGGCTAAGCGAGACGTCGGATTCTGTCAATCCGACGCGTTCAGGCGGCGGATTCGCTCCAGCGCTCGATCAGGCGTTCGGCCTCTTGGGAGGTCAAGTGCCCCTGGTCGCGGAGGAGGCGAATGGCCTCGAGCTTCTCGCCTCGTGCGAGCAGCGCGCGCACTTCCTGGTCGAGCTCGACCATCACCGTGTCGTGCAGCGGAGCGTTGGTCGCCGGGGCCGGCAGGACGCGCACGCCGCTCTCGGCGAGCACGTCGAGCATGCGGCGGCCACGCCAGTCCAGACGCAGGCGACCGGGGCCCGCGAGCGAAGCCGGCGCGTGCATGGAGCGCGTCTGCGAACGCACGCCGAGGAGACGCTGGACCGGCCCCTCGCGCTGGGCCTCCGTCTCGAGCGCCTGCGCGATCGGTGCAGTGTCCACGCGCAGCACGAGCTCGAGCGAGGTCACCGGGCGGCCCGTGGTGGGCGACAGCGGTCGGATCTCGCGCGTGCGGCGGACTCCCTCGATCTCGTCGAAGGGCACGAACAATGCGGTCTGGTCGGGCTCCTCGAACGCGTGGTTCAGGTAGGAGCGCAGCTGCACCCAGACGCCTCCCTTGCCGACCTTCATCACCCAGTTGGTCGAGAGCATCGAGGCCTGGATCGCGCCGAGGATCGACGAGCCGATCAGCCACAGCGCCAGCCCCGCGATGAAGAGGCCCGGTCCCAGGACGACCCAGGCGAGCGGAGGGGCCTCCAGCCCCACGCGGAACAGGTGGAAGCCGAAGAACCCGATCGCCGTGAGGAAGAGCGCTCCGAACAGGACCGACCCCACGATGGAGTAGCGGAAGGTCTGGAAGCTGCCCCCGTCGGGGACTTCGCTGTTCTTGAGGAGGCGCACCAGGAGTCCATCGACCCCGTGCTCGGCCCAGGTGGAGAGGAGTTGGGGGTTCGCGGCGGGGGAGCTCTTCATGGTGCGCTGGGCTCCTTCGCACGAGAGGCCGCCAGGGTTGCACTCTCGTAGAAAAGGGCTCCTGGACGGGCGCGGAGGCAGCTCGGACGATGGGACCATGCTCACTCTCCTGCTCCTCGCCCTCGCCACTCCGCTCCAGGAAGCCCCCGCCCCGCTCGCGGAGCCCGCCCTCGCGGCGGACGCCGACTGGCTCCTCGCGCCGGACCCTGCCGCCCGCTGGCCCGCGCGCGTCGAGGTCGACGGGGACCGGCTCGTGCTGACGAACGGACTGCTGCGCCGGACCTTCACCCGGACGCCGGGCCTGGCGACCGTCGCGCTCGACGACCTGCGCTTCGGCCGCTCGCTGCTGCGCGCCGTCGGACCGGAGGCACGGCTGACGCTGGACGGTCGCGAGATCGCCGTCGGAGGACTGGTCGGCCAGCGGAACCGGGCCTGGCTGGACGAGTCCATGCTGCGTGAGATGCGCGCCGATCCCGACGCGTTCCGGTTCGTGGGGCACGAGGTCGGTCGCCCCGCCGAGCGCCTCGCGTGGAAGCGCGTGCGCCACCATGCTCCCGGAGCGGTTTGGCCCCCCGCCGGTGTGGCGCTGCGGCTCGACTTCGTGGCGCCCGCGACGCGGCCGGAGCTCGCCGGCGTCGAGGTCGCCGTCCACTACGAGCTGTACGACGGGATCCCGGCGCTCTCGAAGTGGATCACCGTCCGGAACGGGACCGAGCGACGGCTGGAGCTGGACCGCTTCCGCAGCGAGGAGCTCGCCTTGGTCGAGTGGGGCAACTCGGTCGAGGTGCGCGAGGGCGTACCGCTCCAGCGACCGACCGCGCTGCACATCGAGACGGACTACGCGTTCGGTTCCTTCGTGCACGACAGCGCGAACCGCTTCGCGGTGCACTACCGGCCCGACCCGGAGTACCTCACCCAGGTGAACTACCTGCGCCAGAACCCGTGCCTCGCGGTGGTCGAGCCGAGCGTCGGCCCCGACCTCTGGATCGAGCCCGAGGCGACGTTCACCTCGTTCCGTGCCTTCGAGCTCCTGTACGACGCCCACCCCCGCGACGGTCGCGAGCGCCGCGGGCTCGCGCTGCGCCGGATGGTGCGGACCCTGGCTCCCTGGGTCACCGAGAACCCTCTGATCCTGCACGTCGTCAGCACCGATCCTCAGGTCGTACGCACGGCCATCGACCAGGCGGCCACGTGCGGGTTCGAGATGGTCAGCCTGTCGTTCGGCAGCGGTCTCTCCATGGAGGACGAGAGCGAGGAGAACCTCGCGAAGTTCCGCGCCCTGACGAACTACGCGGACTCCAAGGGAATCCAGCTCGGGGGCTACTCCCTGCTCGCCAGCCGCAGGATCCAGCCCGACGGGGACAACTGCATCCACCCGGAGACCGGCGAGCCCGGCGGCCAGACCTTCGGCTACGCACCGGCGCTGGCGTCGAACTGGGGACAGGAGTACTTCCGCAAGCTGAAGCGCTTCTTCGAGGAGACCGGCTTCCTGCAGTTCACCCACGACGGCTCCTACCCCGGAGACTTCGACGCGGCCGCGCGTCCGCCGCTGCAGCGCGGCTACGAGGATTCGCAGTGGGTGCAGCGCGAGATCATCACGGACTTCTACCACTTCCTCCGCGCTCGAGGCGCCTACCTGCGCGTGCCCGACTACTACTACCTGTCGGGCTCGAACGAGTGCGGCATGGGCTACCGCGAGACGAACTGGTCGCTGCCGCGCGCGGAGCAGGTCCTCCACACGCGGCAGAACATCTACGACGGCACGTGGCAGAAGACGCCCAGCATGGGCTGGATGTTCGTTCCGCTCACCCAATACCACGGGGGCGGCGAGGCCGCGACGATCGAGCCGCTCGACGAGCACCTGGACCACTACGAGCGCATGCTGCAAAGCAACCTGGGTCTGGGCGTCCAGGCCGTGTACCGCGGCTTTCGCCTCTACGACACCGAGCGGACGCGAAACACGGTGGTTCGCTGGGTGGACTGGTTCCGGGAGCACCGCGACATCCTGGAGTCCGATCTCGTCCACGGCCGTCGCGCCGATGGTCGTGACGTCGACTGGATGCTGCACGTGAATCCGGCGCTCGATCCGGCGGGCATGCTGGTGGTCTACAACCCGCTGCCCGAGGACGTCGAGCGCATGCTGCGCGTCGACCTGTACTACACCGGGCTCCGCGAGCGCGTCGTCGCGCGTGCGGAAGGCGGGGCGCCGGTGACTCTGGTCGTGGATCCTCAGGGCGTCGCGCAGGTGCGCGTGCGGGTGCCCGCCGGTGGCATGAGCTGGGTGACGCTGGAGCCGAGCGCGGACTGATCGAGACGCTCGGCCCCGCCGGGGGCCCACCGCCCCCACCTCCACCCGAAGACCCCTCGAGGCGCACGCGGGTTGCGTCCGCGCCCCTCCTTTTCTCTCAGGGACCCGCTACGCGGAACGCGGGGTCTGCGGCGTCGCCTCCGGCGAGCACGTAGGCCATCAGGTCCAGGACGTCCTCCTCGCTGAGCACGTCGAGGAGCCCCTCTGGCATCCGCGACAGCGGGTGCATGCGCCGCAGCTCGATCTCCTTCGCGTCCACCTCCACCAGGCGGCCGTCGGCTTCCCGCACGACGACGAGCTCGTCGTCCTCGGAGACCACGCGTCCGACGGCCACGTCGCCGTCCAGCGTCCAGACCTCCTCGTCGCGGTACTGGTCCGAGACGGTCGCGGAGGGATCGAGGAGCGACTCCAGGAGATCGCGCGGCCCGTAGCGTCCGGCGACGCCGGTCAGGTCGGGCCCCGTTCCGCCGCCTTCTCCCGCGATGCGGTGGCACTGCAGACAGGAGGTCTGGCGAAAGAGCTTCTTGCCGCGCGCGAAGTCGCGCCCTTGCTCCAGGCGGTCCAACGCCGGCTCGAGGTCTTCGACCGTGTGGTCCCGCACGAACGCGAGCGGTTCGCCCGGCTCCGGTGCGTAGCGATCCGCGCTCTCTCCGTCGACGCGCGCGGCCTCGACGAGGAAGGAGTCCCCCATCGACAGGATCGTCCGATCCCGCAGTGCGTCGACGTACTGACGGAAGCTCACGCCTCCCTCGAACTCGCCGGTCTTCCGGTCGTACCAGGCGAGCACCCGCGCGCGGACCGGGTCGTCCCACCCGGACGAAACACCGCTGATCGCGTGGGCGTAGTGCACCGCTTCCTGCTGAGTCACGGCTTGCTCCAGCCGCTCGAGCAGCGCGAGGAGGGTGCCGGGCGGATCGAGGCGCGACAGGATCCGCGCCAGCTCTCGGTCGCTCGCGTCGTGCCCGGTCGGGAACAGGGTGAGGAGACGCTCCGCCAGATCCACGGCGTCCGCGTCGAAGCCGGGGACGCGCAGGAGACCGAGCCCGACGACGCGGAGGGCGGCGGGACGCTCGTCGTCCGTCATCGCTTCCCAGTGCCAGGCCGAGAGCCGACGCAGGAGCTCGCCGGACGTGAGGCTCTCGTCCGCACGCACGAGCGCGAGCAGCGCGGAGACGGACGCGCCGCGTTCGCCCTCGGCGAGCGCGCGGCCGCGCCAGAACAGGGGATCCGTCAGCTCGAGCTTCGTGCGCGCGGCGTAGCGCACGTGACGGTCCTCCGCCGCCAGCAGCGGCCACACGTCTTCGAGAGCGGAGAGCGCGGGATCGACGTGGAGCTCCTCGAGCCTGGCAAGCGAGGTCGCCGGATCGTCCGCGTCCGCCGCGGGGACTCGCGCAGTGGCCTGGATCGCGTGCGCGGCCGGACCTTCCTCGTTCTCGCCCGTCCAGCGCACGCGGTACAGCCCCGACTGCGCGCGTCGTCCTCCGGTGGTGAAGTAGAGCGCACCGCCCGAGACGGCCAGATCCGTGACCGGAAGCGGCTCGCCCCGCGCGAACACGGTCGCCTCCCCGCGGTAGGAGGCGCCCTCCCGCGCGAGGTCCACGGCGTAGATCGTCCCGTAGGCCCAGTCCGCGGCGAACAGCACGTCCTCGTAGCCCGGCGGGAAGTCGGTGTCCGAGCCCATGACGACGCCGGTCGGGGACGAGAGCCCGATGTCGACCACGGCCGGGAGCGAGTCCGGATACGTGTCGGGCCACTTGCCCGAGCCGGAGCGCCAGCCGAACTCGGCGCCGCTCGTGACGTGCAGGATGCGGGTCGGCCGGTACCAGGGCAGACCGATGTCCCACTCCATGTCGGAGTCGAACGTGAAGAGTGCGCCGCGACGGTCGAACGCGAGGTCGTAGGCGTTCCGGAAGCCGACCGCGACGAGCTCGAACTCCGTCGCGTCGCGATCCGTCTTCACGACCCATCCGCCCGGCGCGCGCTTGCCGACGGCGTGCCCGTTGGGGTCCTCGATGCGCGGCAGCAGGACGTCCTCCTCCCAGAGGAGCGGGACGCGCGAACGCGTGATCGGCGGCAGGCTCGTGTGGTTGCCCCCGACGAGGTAGAGCGAGTCGCCGTCCGGCCCCAGGACGACCGCGTGCGGGCCGTGCTCGCCGCTGCCCTCGAACGTCGCCTGCTTCCGCTTGCTGTCGAGGTCCCCGTCGCCGTCGGTGTCCTCGAGGCGATAGAGCCCGCAGCCCTCGCTCCCGCCCTCCTGCCCGACGACCGCGTACAGCGCGTCGAAGGCCCACAGCAGCCCGTGGGCCCGCCCGAGCTCGACCTCGACCGGTTCCACCACGACGCGTTCGCCGACGAGCCTCACGCAGTACAGCCCTCCATACTGGTCGCTGGCGAACAGCCGATCTCCGGGTGCCGCGCAGAGGCTGACCCACGACCCCTGACGAAGCCGCGGGACGCTGACCAGGAGCTCGGCCTCGAAGCCGGGCGGGAGCTCGATCTCTGCCGCGTCCAGCGCGCGCGAAGGAGCGGGAGCACTGCCCGGACCGAGGATGCCCCAGGGCGGCGAACCGTAGGGCGCGATCTCGGTCGCCAGCTCCCAGCCGTCGCGCCCCGGAGTCGGGTCCCGCTCGACGAGCGACCAGTCCGGCCCCGGATCCTCGTTCGTCACGAGCCAGCTCGCATCGCTGAGGAGGCGCAGCGCTCCGTCCGGCGTCTCGACCTCGAGCTCCAGCGCGAGCCCGGCGGGACCGTCGCCGTTGCGCGCCCACAGGCAGAGCTGGTTCGCGCCGGCGCGCAGCTCCTCGGTCACGTCGACGCGCACCGGCTGTTCCCAGCGGTCGGACACCGCGACCTCGTTCCCGTTGAGGACGATCTGCATCGCGTTGTCGCAGGTCGCCCAGAGCGAGGCGCGCCCGAACGCCACGGGGAGCTGAAAGCTCCGGCGCGCCCAGACCTGCTCACCGTCCTCGGCCTCTCCTTTCCAGACCCACTGGCGCGCCTCCGTCCAGTCGCCGTCGACGTCCCCGAAGGGCGCGGCGTCGAGAAGTCTGCGGAGCACGAGGTTGCGGAACTCCACGCGCATCGGAGGTCCCTGGTGTAGCTGCAGGGCGAGCACACCGGACGAGGCCTGGGCCGGCGAGCGATCGACGAACTCGGAGGTGACGACGCCGTTGACCGACAGCTCGACGTGCTCACCGACGGCGCGGATCCGGTAGTCGTTCCAGCCGGGATAGTCGCTGACCACGAGCGCGCTGCCGTGCTCCTCGCCGGGGGCGCGCGTCACGCGCTTCTCGCGTCCGTCGTCGACCACGCGGTCGCCGCGCGTGGCCACGACGCCGCGCCCCCCCTGCTCGTACAGGCAGCCGGTCCACTGGTTGGCGGCGTCCAGGTCGGCCTGATAGCCGTGGACGTCCCAGGGCGCGACCTCCTCGCTGCGGAACTGCACGCCGGAGTTCCCGTCCACCACGCGGTACTGGAGCGTGAGCTCGAAGTCGCGCAGCTCCTCGCCCTTCCAGACGAGGTAGGTCGTGCGATCGCACGGGTTCTCGGCGGTGCTCTCGCCGATCAGGACGCCGTTCTCGGCCGTCCAGAAGCGCGGATCCCCGTCCCAGTGCAGGAGGTCCGCCTCGATGGGTTCGACGACGACGCGCTCGACCGCCTCCCTCTCGCGGTACAGGCAGCCGGAGGTCACGAGGGCGAGCACGGCGAGGAGCGGAGCGTTCTTCACGGCTCCACCCTAAAGGCAAGCGGTGGTGCGCGTCAGCCGGGGTCCGGGGCTCGCCGCGGAAGCACCCATACGACCTCGCTCCCGGAAGTGAGCGAGAAAGGGCTTCCGGATGTGCGCGCAGAACGAGGAGAGCGACGCGGCGCCCGTCGCCCTCCTCTCCACGCCAAGAAGAAAGATGGTTCCCCTCGAAACGGGTAGGAAGAGAGGAGTCGCATCGCGCCGCCGCGCGCGCTCGATCCGGACTTTCTCTGCGGTTCCTCTCAGAGCAACGCGAGCTCGTCGAGGACGAACGCGATGCCGCGGCCGTTGAAGACCTCGAGGTAGACCCAGTCCTCGGCCACGATGCGCACGTTGAGCACGGCGCGGTCGTCGAGCGCGGGCAGCGGGAACGCCCTCGGGAAGACGGCCTCCGGACCCAGGTCGATCGTCCCGACCTCGTGCTCCTCGACGAAGACGGTGGCGCTCCTGCCGCGCAGCTCCGGCCGGCCCAGCGAGCGCCCGTCCAGGTGGAGCTGCCGCGCGCCGTCGTTCGCGAGGACGACCGACACGTAGCTGGACGCATGGCCCTGCGCGTCGAGCCCGACGTAGACCTGCCGCCCCATGCGGGCGTCCAGGGGCGGGCAGACGAGTCGTTCGTGCAGGTCGGCCTCGGGAGACGGCTCCTCCATCTCGACCAGCGCGGCTCCGTGGATCGCGTCGAGCTGCTCGTCCATCTCCGGCCAGCTCTTCAGGTCCACGCCCGGGAGCAGCTCGCGCTGCTGGATCGCCGCGTAGAGCATCTTCGCGATGCGCTCGTTCCCCCAGCGGTTCCAGTGCCGGTCGTTGCCGGTGATCCAGTGGTCGCGGTCGTAGTGGAACGCGCGCGAGACGAAGACCTGCTGGTCGTCGGTCAGGCTCTCGGCCAGTCGCTCCCGAGCGACGCGGTTGAACTCGTTCCACTGGAACAGCAGGAGGTACCCGGCGCCGCGCTCTTCGAGGAGCTCCTCGAGTCGAGCGATCTCCGCCTGCGCCGCGGCGTAGCGCGTCCTGCCTTCCCAGTCGCGCCCGGCCCACAGCTCGTGGTCGAGGATGCGACCCGCGTAGGCCGGCGGCGCGATCGTGCCCATGCGCGAATCGCCACGGTCGCGCACCTGCGGGCTGAAGCCGGCCATCTCGCCGAAGCCCCGGACGCCGGCGATGTCCTCGAGGTCGTTGTAGATCGTGAGGTGTACGACGAGGTCGGGGTCGAGCTCGTCGAGCTGGCGCCGCAGGTAGGCACACTCCGCGAGGATGTTCCAGCTCGTCAACCCGATGTGCAGCACCTCGATCCGTCCGTCGCTTCCGCCGGCGCGCCCTTCCTGGAGGAGGTGGCGCAGGAACACGCCGAAGCGGTCCTTCACCTCGATCCCGGAGCCGAACACGTAGGAGTCGCCGAGCAGGACGACGCGGACGACGCCCTCGGGCTTCTTCACCGCGTAGTAGCCCTCGCGCATCCCGAGCTCGTTCGAGACGACCTCGGCGCCGCGGATCGAGCGACCGTCGATGCGCGGCAGGAGGACGCGACCGACGTCGGCGTCCAGGTAGCTGTCCCACACGCCGCCGGAGCGGCGCACGAGCTCGGCCAAGGCCTCGCGCCGGATCTGGGGATCGTCGACCGCCTTCTCCAGCAGCTCCGCGCGGCTCGCGTCACGCGTGACGACGAGCAGGACGATGGCTCCGGTCAAGACCACGACCAGGGCCAGGAGGACTCCGACGACTTGCTTCATGGTGGCGGGACTCGCGGGCGGCGATTGTCGCAGGCGACTCTGTCGTGGGAAGGGGGAAATCCCCTCACCTGGGGGCGGTCCCTCGCGTCCGCGCGCGTCTCGAAACGGGAAGCCGCGGACCCGCCACGGTCAGCGACCGAACGGATCCTGGTTGAAGCCGCTCGAGCTCGCCGCCCAGACGTTGAGGTTGTCGAATCGGCCGGTGTCGTCGAAGGAGCCGAACCCGATCCGGCCGGCGCCGTGCGTCCCGTCCACGAGGTCGAAGAGCGGCCGCTCGAAGTCGTCGAAGAACACGCGGATCCGCCCCCGCAGACGCTCGAGGCGCACGCGGTGCCACTGGCCTCGTCCCCAGTCGACGCCCTGGCGCGCGACAGGCGCCAGCGGACGCCGAGGCGCGTCGTCGACCAGGAACACGTTGTGCGCGTTCGGGTCCGGCGTCGTCGCGAGGTGGACGTAGTAGTAATTGGCCGGATCGACGAAGCCGAAGACCAGGCACAGGTCGCGATGACCGTACTCGCGCCCGCTCTGCAGCACGTCCAGCTCCATCACGAAGTCCCCGAACTCGATGTGGCGCAGGAGCGCGAGAGAGCGCGGCGAGCGATGGGGCGGCAGGTACACGCTCTCCCCCACCAGGTCGAAGCTCCCGTCCCGGTTCCAGACCCACGGTGCTTCGTCGCTGCAGGCGAAGTCGGACTCGCTCTTCGGATCGTCGAAGCCCTGGCGATAGTGGAGCACGAAGCCCGGGGGCACGTTCGGGCCCGCGGGAGGCGGCGCCTGGCAGCCCAGCGTCACGAGCAGCGTGAGGAGCATCGTCCGGAGGCTCATACCTTCTCCGGAACGAGGAAGGGCGCCCGATCGTCGCGGCGCAGGAGGCGGTTGGCATCCTCGTCCTCGAAGCGCTCGGTGACGGGATCGAAGTGCAGGAGCGGGCCGAGCGTCGCCGGCGTGCGCGAGAGGTCGACGCCGTTCGCGTCCAGGTGCGTCTGCAGCCGGTCGAAGGCCTCGCGCGCCTCCGAACGATCCGACAGCGTCGCCCGCACGCCGTCCGGATCGGCGGAGCGACCCACCCGGTAGGAGATGTTCCCCAGGTGGCAGAGAGCGCTCGAGACGTGTCCCTCGCGGATGTCCGCGCGGCTGTCCTCGCTGCGCCGACTGCGCACGAGGTCGATGAAGTGCGCGTAGTGACTGCTCGCGCCCTCCCACCGCTGGAGCTCGTTGCCGTCCGGGTCGACGGCGATCGCGCTGGTGTAGTTCGGCACGCGCAGCGTTCCCTGCTCGCAGTGCACGAGGACGCCGATGCGGGCCCCCTCGTAGGAGTCCATGCCCTTCGCGTTCCAGGACTCCTGCTGGGCCGCGCGATCTCGCGGGAGCCCACGCACCTCGAACAGGAGCGGCGCGCGGTCGTAGTCGAGCAGCACGACCTGCGTGTTGGGCGTGTCCCCGTCGTCGTCGTAGCCGAAGCGGCCCCCGACGCTCATCACCCGCGGCGCCAGGTCCTTCTCCCCGAGCGCCCAGCGCGCGATGTCCATCTGATGGATGCCCTGGTTCCCCAGGTCTCCGTTGCCGGTCCGGAACACCCAGTGCCAGTCGTAGTGCAGGCGCTCGCGCAAGAGCGGATCGAGCGGCGCCGGACCACACCACAGGTCGTAGTTCATGCTGGAGGGGACCGGCTGCGGACCGGAGACCTTGCCGATGCTCGGTCGAGGCTTGTAGCACAGGCCGCGGGCGAGACGGATGGGACCGAGTCCGCCGTCTCGGACCCACGCGAGCGCCTCGGCGATCCCGGAGCTGGAGCGGCACTGCGTCCCCGTCATCACGATGCGCTCGTAGGCGCGCGCGGCCTCGACGATCCGCGCACCCTCCCACGGGTTGTGCGAGACCGGCTTCTCCAGGTAGACGTCCTTGCCCGCCTGACAGGCCCAGATGGCCTGCAGCGCGTGGCCGTGGTTCGGGGTCGCGATCGAGACGGCGTCGACGTCGGTCCGGTCGAGCACCTCGCGCAGGTCTTCGTGGGTGTCGACCGGATGGTCGTCGCTCTCGTACTCCTTCGCGCGTCGCGCGAGCACCTCCCGGTCCACGTCGCAGATCGCGACCACCCGGACGTTCGGGAGGCCGAGGTAGCCGCGCACGTGCGCGTTGCCGCGGCTGCGAACCCCTGCGACGGCGACGCGCACCTCTTCGTTGGGCGAGCGCGGAGGCGTGCGTCGAACGGAGCGACAGGCGGCGAAGGCGCCGAACCCGACGATCGTCGTCGAGCCGCGCAGGAAGCTGCGGCGAGTGATCATGACAGAGCTCCGAAGAGGGGCGGTGACGTGGGGACGGCTCGTCCGGGAGCATGATAGACGCCTCGCCGTGCGCCACCTCGCACCTTCTGTCGAGCGGCGTGGGCTCAGCTCGCGAGCCAGGCGCTCAAGCGGTCCGCCGCGACGGCAGCGTCCTCGATCGCTCCGCAGGCGGACGCCAGCTCGGCGCAGCGGACGAGGTGCGCACGATCCCGAGCGCGCTCGAGGTGGTTCGGCAGCATCGGGTTCGGCTGCAGTCCGTTGAGCCAGGCGACGAACGCGAGTCCGGCCTTGTAGTGCATCGTCGGCGTCCCGAAGACGTGCTGCCCGAACGCCTCGCACGGCGTCAGCACCTCGAGGAACGCGTCCCGGCGGCCGCGGGCGAGCAGCTCCAGCGCGACGCTGGCGGGCCGAGCGACGCCGTCGAAGACGCCCAGGAGCGCGTGCGAGCAACCGTGCTCGTCCCCGGCGATCAGACGCGCGAAGTGGAAGTCGTCCCCGGTGAGGACCCGCTGACCGTGGGGGGCGAGCGTGCGCCGAATGGCGACCTCGCGCTCGGCGTCGAGCAGCGAGATCTTCACGCCGCGGAAGCGCTCCCGGTCGAGAGCGAGGATGCGCTCGAAGCTGTCCCCCGGAAAGTAGCCCGCGAGCTCGGGCAGGAACATCTCGCCGAGCCAGTGCAGCCACAGAGCGCCCTCGGACCCGTCGAGGATGCCCCGGTAGGTCGCGACGTAGTCCTCTTCGCCGCAGCGCTCGCGCGCGAGCCAGGGC
>CAZDYS010000027.1:0-16816 GCA_964509445.1 uncultured Planctomycetaceae bacterium | reverse complement strand
CCCCGGCCGGGCGCGGCCGCTGGCCGGCCTCGGTGGAGGGACGGCTGGCGACCGCCGACGCGGTGACGATTCCGCTCGCGGGTGACGTGGAGTCGTTGAACGTGACCGTGGCGGCCTCGGTCCTCTTGTTCGCCGCCGGCCGGACGGAGGACTCGAACGCGTGAGCGGCGGACTCTTCGAGGACCCCCCGGAGGCGCAGGCCTTCGAAGTGCCCGGCGACGCGCCGCTCGCCGAGCGCATGCGACCGGACTCGCTCACGGCCTTTCGCGGGCAGCGCCACCTGGTCGGCGAGGGGCGCATCCTCGCGCAGGCGCTGGCGGGAGACGTTCGCCAGAGCCTGATCCTGTGGGGCCCGCCGGGGTCGGGCAAGACCACGCTCGCGCGCCTCATCGCGCAGCGCACCGACATGCGCTTCGTCCCGTTCTCGGCCGTGCTGTCGGGGATCAAGGAGATTCGCGCGGTCATGGCCGAGTCCGCCGCGGCGCGCGCCCGCACCGGGCGGCGCACGCTCCTGTTCGTTGACGAGATCCACCGCTTCAACAAGGCGCAGCAGGACGCGTTCCTGCCTCACGTGGAGCGCGGGGACATCCTGTTGATCGGCGCGACCACGGAGAACCCCTCGTTCGAGGTGGTCGGGCCGCTCCTCTCGCGGGCGCGCACCGTGCGTCTCGAGCCGCTCCCGGTCGAGGACCTGGTCGCGATCCTGCGCCGCGCGGTCGAGGACGAGACGCACGGACTGGCCGGTCGCCTGGCGGTCTCGGACGCCTCCCTGGAGCGCATCGCGCTGGGAGCGGACGGCGACGCGCGGCGTGCGCTCACGTTGCTCGAGACCGTCGCCGCGCTGCTGCCGGACGGCGGCGAGCTGACCGAGGACGTGCTCGCGGACGCGCTGCAGCGGAAGACGCTGCACTACGACAAGGGTGGAGAGGAGCACTACAACCTCATCTCGGCGCTGCACAAGAGCGTGCGCAACTCGTCGGCCGACGCGTCGGTATACTGGCTGACGCGCATGCTCGAGGCGGGCGAGGACCGGCGCTATCTCGCACGCCGACTCGTCCGGATGGCGATCGAGGACATCGGGATCGCGGATCCCTCGGCGCTCCGCGTCTGCCTCGACGCGGCGGAGACCTACGAGCGTCTCGGCACGCCGGAGGGAGAGCTCGCGCTGGTGCAGGCGGCGGTCGTGCTCGCGCGCGCGCCGAAGTCCAACGCGACCTACGTGGCCTATGCTCGTGCCCGCGAGGACGTCGAGAGGTCCGCGGCGGAGCCCGTCCCGCTTCACCTGCGCAACGCCGTGACCGGCATGATGAAGCGAGAGGGGTACGGCGAGGGCTATCGCTACGCGCACGACGATCCCGCGGCGGCGGAAGAGATGGAGTGCTTCCCGGAGTCGCTTCGCGGTCGCCGCTACTTCGACGACTGAGTCGCTTCCATCCCGAGCCCCCACCCTCCCGAGGGGCGCCTGCGGACCGGTCGACGACGACTCCGGTTTCCGGGTTTCCGGCGGATTTCGAGCGCTGGATCCTCGCTGCCGTCCGCTGCTCGAAACGGGACTCGACGTCGTCGAAGCTCGACGAGGCACGCGCGAGCCCGCAGGATGAGCGCGCGCCTTGGCGCGGCGCTTGCCTGGACGTCCCTCTCCGCCGCCTGGACCCCTGCCCATGCTCATGATTCGTCCGCTGCTCTTCGCGTCGCTGCTCCTCCTCTCGCCCGGCTCCGCTCTGGCGGCGCAGGAGGCGAACACCCTCGTCCGCTACGACCTGCGTCCGGTCACGCCGCGGCTCGACGCCGCGTCCTCGTGGGTCGAATCGCTCGAGTCCGATCTCGCGCGACCGCGGGAGGAGGTCGAGCTGGCGGACCTCTACGAGCGCGCGGCTCCCGAGGTCGTCCTCGAGGTCGTGACGCGCATCCTGGGGGACGAGCTGCTCGAGCAGGGGCGAACCGTCGCCCTCGACGGCGGGTCGCACCTCCTGGTCCATGCGCCGGCTCGCGTCCACGAGCGGATCCGTGGCGTGCTCGAGGCTCTGGGCCGCGCGTTCTCCTCTTCCGAGCGCGTACGCATGGACGTCTTCCAGGTTCCCGCGGGCGCGGCCGACGACCTCCTGGCGAAGGCGGTGCTCTCGTCCGAGGAGGGAGGCCGGCTGCGCGCGCAGGCCCTCGACGCTCGACCCGCGCGCACGCTGGAGCTCGAGCTCCTGCCGGGCCGCACCTCGGTCGTCGACCAGACGCGCTCGCGACCGCTCGTGGTCGACTACGACGCGGAGATCGCGCAGGGGTCGGTCGCCTTCGACCCGGACGTGCTCGAGGTCTCGGAGGGGCTGCGCGTGCTGGCGCGCGGAGCGCGCACGGGTCGCGGCACCGCGCTGTCGATGGTGATCGAGAGCTCGCGCATCGCCTCCGAGAGCGAGACGCGCGCGCTGCGCCTGCGCGCCGGCATCGCCAAGGCGACCGAGGGCGGACTCGAGTTCCTGGACGGACCCAAGGCCCTCGAGGGCGTGCAGGTCGACCAGCGCTCGCTCGCGTTCTCGACCATCGTCCCCAGCGACGGCGTCCTCGCGCTCTCCACGCGCGTGGGGGGAGACGAGACGCACGAGGTCGTGCTCCTGCAGCGCATCCAGGACGGCGGCGTCCCGTTCTCGACGCGCGCCTTCGGGTCGATGACGCTCATGCTGGTGAACAGCGAGCTCTTCGGGCTCCCGCGCTTCGCGTTCCTGAACCACGAGGGCCGAGAGTCGCTCTCGCAGCATCCGGGCCTGCGCGCGACGCTCGAGTCCGAGCCGCCCTCCTTCCTGTTCGAGTGGATGCGCTTCCGCTTCTCCGTCTGGCGGCGTCTCGGGCCCTGGGCGATCGTCGTGACCGATCCCGCCTGGGACAACCAGGCGGCGACCGAGCTCGAGCAGCTCTTCGCCTCGCTCGAGGCTCCCTCGGCGCTCGTGCCGGTCGAGATCGAGCTCGCCGGGGCGGACGGTCGCTCGGTCGGCGCCACGCTGCCGATCCTGGTCGGGACCCGCTGCGCGGTCCACGTCGGCTCGAGCGACACGGCCCTGGTCGACTACGACGTGGAGGTCGCGAACTTCGCGACGGTGCCCGATCCGACCGTCGTGCCCGTCTTCGAGGGCCTCTCCATGCAGCTCGGGATCTCCGAAGGCGTTCGTCGCCTGGTCGAGCTCTCCGGCAGCGGGCGGTTCCGGCGCGATCCGGGGCCGGGGAAGGCTGCCACGGCCGCCGCCGTGGGGCCGTTCACGGGGCCGATCGAGCCGCTGACGGTGGACCGGCTGTCCTTCGACGAGCGCGCCGAGCTCGCTCCCGGCGCCGCCGAGGTGACCCTCGGGAGTTCTCGTCAGGAGGTCGACGAAGCCAGTGCCCTCCGCGTGCGCGTGCGCGTACGCTGAGCCCCGGCGCCGCTGGTGGAAATCCACCGGCGGACTTGCGTAGGGGCCGCCCAGCGAGCCCCATGCGTCCTTCCCTGCGGATTCGCGGGCCCCGTCGACCATGCAGTCCAGCGAACACGAGACTCCCGAGACCCCGTCGGAGATGAGCGGCAAGGCCGTCGCCTCCTTCGTCTTCGGGCTCCTCTCGCTGTTCGGGTGTTTTCTTCCTCCCCTGCCCATCGTCGCCATCGCGCTGGGGTGGGGCGAGCGCGACGGGCTCGGGCGCGCGGGCTTCGTGCTCGGATGGATCGGCGTCGGGGTCTGGGCGATCGTGGCGATGCTCGCGCTGCTCTTTCTGCTCGTCGGCGGCGCCGGAGCCGTCATGAGCTCCTGAGCGAAGCGCGCCCAAACCCCCGAGTTCGGCAGGAAAACCGGGATTTCGGGCCGCTTGTGGCTTGTATCGCCGCATTCGCCTCCATAGAAACGAATCCGCCTCGCGCTTCCCGCCGAACTCTCGGCAGCGCGGGCAAGTCGTGACTCAAGAGCCGGGGTCCTTCTGCTCGTTGCAGGGGACCCCGGCTTCTTTCGTTTCGGCCGCCGCTTGCGTGCGCGGCCGGCTATGCGACCATCCCGCGCCCGAGCTCATCGATGCACGGCTACGCTCAGTTCTTCGCCCGTCGTCGAGGGCTCCTGTGGGCGCTCGTCCTGACCGCGAGCGTGGTCGCGGCGTTCGGGCTCACGCGTCTGTCGGTCGACGACGTCCCGCGCGAGATCTTCGCCGTCGAGGACGAGACCTACGAACGGCTCCTCCGCGTGTACGAGGACTTCGGCGTCGACGACAACGACGCGTTCCTCGTGCTCGAGAGCGAGGACGTTCTCTCGCCGGAGAGTCTGCGCGTCTCCGCGGAGCTGGCGTCGAAGGCCGTGGAGATCGAGGGCGTCGACGAGGTGACCTGGGCCGGGTCGATCCCGGTCTTTGACGGCGGCCTGCTGCCGACGAACCTCGAGGCGATCGCCGCGCGTGATCCGGACCGCGTCGCCTCCATCGCGCACGCGCACTCCCTGATCGGTCGACGCTTCGTCTCCGAGGACCAACGAACGGCGCTGGTCCTCTGTCGCTTCGCGAACGACCGGATCGCGATCGAGCAGATCGAACCCGGCGTGCGAGAGCTGCGCGAACTCGTCGCGAGCACCGACAGCGGAGACGTCCGCGTCCGCGTCACCGGCATCCCCCCGATCCGCGTCGACATCTTCCGCATCATTCGCGAGGACCAGGTCCGGTTCTTCCTGATCGGCGGCGTGCTGAGCACGCTGGTCGCGCTGCTCCTGTTCCGCAACCTCGGCGCGGTCGTCGCGAGCGTCGTCCCGCCGCTCTTCGGGGCGCTCTGGGCCTACGGCGTGCTCGGACTGATCGGCGCGAAGCTCGACCTCCTGAGCGGCGTGCTGTCGATGCTCGTCATCGTGATCGCGCTGACCGACAGCGTGCACCTGATGATCGACGTGCGGATCTCGCGCGCCCAGGGGCTCGGCAAGGTGGAGGCCGCGGCCGACGCGATCCGCCACCTCGGGCTGCCGTGCTTCCTGACCTCGCTGACCACTGCGGTCGGCTTCGGTTCGCTGGGGCTCGGCACGGTGCCGGCGATCCGCAACTTCGGCCTGCTCGCGTCGATCTCGGTCGCGATGGCGTTCCTGGCCGTCATCACGGTCATGCCGCTGATCGCGTCCTTGTTCGAGCACGTCGGCGAGTCGCACGCCCGCGCGCCGCGCGAGGCGCAGAAGTTCTGGTCCACGCCTCCCGGGCGCTTCTTGACCGGCGTGCTGCGCCGTCCGGTGCTCGTGACCGGTGCGGGCGTGCTGGCCACGCTCGCGCTCCTGTCCTCGACCGTCCAGCTGGTCCCGGAGAACCGCCTGACGGAGGCCCTGCCCCAGGAGGAGGCCTACGAGGCGCTCATGGCGACGCAGGAGGCGTTCGGAGGGATCCTGCCGGCCTACGTGCTCGTGGAGTGGCCGGAGGGAGCCTCGCTCGACGACGCCCCGGTCGAGACGGCCGTGGCCGACGTCGCCCATCTGCTCGAGGAGATCGAGGGGCTCGGGCGCCCGTTCTCCTACCTCGACTACCTGGACGCGGTCCCCGGGGGGCGCGCGAGGCCCACGGCCACGCTGGAGCTCTTGCCGAACGACGCGGTGCGCGCCGTTCTGCGCGACGACCTCGGACAGGCGCTGGTCGGGGCCCCGGTTCCGGACGAGGGTTCGGAGCGCATGCTGCCGATGTTCGAAGCGATCGAAGAGGGACTCGAGGAGCTGAGCGCGCGGCACGCCGGCTTCGCGTTCCACCTGACCGGCACGGACTACGTCGCGCGCTCGAACATCAACCTCATGATCGACGACCTCGCGCGGAGTCTGTCGTTCGCGGTGCAGATCATCTTCGGCGTCATCGCGCTGGAGTTCCGTTCGATCCGGCTGGGCCTCATGAGCCTCCTGCCGAACCTGTTCCCGCTGGTCCTGGTGGGCGGCGCGCTGAAGGTCTTCGGGTTGCCGCTGCAGATGGGCTCCGCCGTGCTCTTCACCGTGCTCCTGGGGCTCGCGGTCGACGACACCATCCACTTCCTCGCGCGCTATCGTCGCGAGCGGCGCGCCGCACGCGAGCGCGGCGACGATCCGGACGCGCTCGAGGTCCTCGAGGCGGCCTACCTCGCCGTCGGACGTGCGATCGGCGTCACGACGCTCGTGCTGGTCGTGGCTTTCGGTGCCGTCGCGCTCTCCACCGTGCCGACGAACCGCATCTTCGCGGTCATGTCCTGCCTCGGCCTGGTCGGCGCGCTGATCGGAGACCTGGTGCTCTTGCCAGCGGCCCTGCGCCTCGGCGCGCGTCTGCGGTCCTCGTGACTCGCGGGAGGAGCCCGACGGCCGCGAGCGGCTAGTCGAACATCCCGGGATCCGGTGCCGCCCGACGCAGCCGCTCCGCGAGTCCGCTGCGGCGTTCGGCCACCTCTGCGTTCTCGATCGCGCGGCGCAGCGCGCGCTTCGAGCCGACGAGCACGACGAGCTTCTTCGCACGCGTGACCGCGGTGTAGAGCAGGTGGCGCTGCAGCATCGTGAAGTGTCGGGTGACGAGCGGCAGGACGACGCACGGGAACTCGCCGCCCTGGCTGCGGTGTACGGTGATGCAGAAGGCCGGGGAGAGGTCGGTCAGCTCCGCCTGCGTGTAGCGGACCTCGCGCTCGGGGAAGCGCACGGTGAGGCCTCCTCCGTCCGAGTCGATCTGCTCGATCCGGCCCATGTCGCCGTTGAAGACGCTCTTCTCGTAGTCGTTGCGCGTGTGGATCACGCGATCGCCGGTCCGCCAGGTGCGGCCACGCCAGGCGAGCTCGTAGCCGCCGACCCCCTGCGCCTCCCGCAGCCGCGCGTTCAGCGAGTCGACGCCGCAGGCGCCCTTGTACATGGGGGAGAGCACCTGCACGTCGAGGGTCCAGTCGAGGCCGAAGCGCTTCGGGATGCGCTCCGTGACGACGTCGACCAGACGGTCGGCGGCCTCCTCGTCCTCCTCGGCCGCGAAGAAGTAGAAGTCCGAGGTCGGGTCGTCGCGACCCGGCAGGTGCGGGAGCTCGCCGGCGAGGATGCGGTGCGCGTTGGCGACGATCAGGCTCTCGGCGGACTGGCGGTAGATGTGCGTCAGCCGGTAGGAGGGGACGCGCTCCGACGCGATGAGGTCGGCGAGCACGTTGCCGGCGCCGACCGAGGGCAGCTGGTCCGGGTCCCCGACGAAGACGAGGCGCGTCGGCGGCTGGATCGCCTTGACCAGGTGGTGCGCGAGGATCACGTCGAGCATGGAGATCTCGTCGACGACGATCAGGTCGGCCTCGATCGGTTGGTGCGCGTCGTGCTGGAACCGTCCCGTGCCCGGCTCCCAGCCCAGCAGGCGGTGCACCGTGGAGGCCTCGCGCCCGGTCGCCTCGGCCAGTCGTTTCGCCGCGCGCCCGGTGGGGGAGGCCAGCACGACCTTGGCGGAGGCGCGCTCCGCGAGCGCGACCACGAGCCGGACGATGGTCGTCTTCCCGACGCCGGGGCCGCCGGTCAGGAGCGACACGGGATGGGCGAGCAGGCCCAGCACCGCCGCGCGCTGGTCGCGGTGCAGCTCGATCCCGGCGGCCTGTTCGGCCTCCAGGAGGGCGCGCTCGTCGGCCAGCGGCGTCACCGGCCCGCTCCCGAGCAGCGCGCCCAGGTTGTTCGCGAGTCGCGACTCCGCCGCGTACTGCGGGGGCAGGTAGGCGCAGGGCTCCTCGGCGAGCTCCTCCTCGAGCACCAGGGCGTCCTCGGCCGCGAGGCTGCGCGCGTCGGCCTCCCACTCCTCCTGCGTGCGACCCAGCCCGATCAGCTCCTCGGCGCGCCGGGCGAGGTTGCCGAGGGGCTCCAGGCAGTGCCCTTCGCTCCCCGCCTCGCGCAGGCCGTGCAGGAGGGCGGCCTGACGCCGGACGTCGGCGTCGAGCTCGATCCCCAGGGAGCGCGCGACCTTGTCGGCGATCTGGAACCCGATCCCCGTGATGCCGCGCGCGAGCAGGTAGGGGTTCTCCCGCAGGCGCGCCTCGGCGTCCGCGCCGAGGGCCCGGGCCACCAGCTCGGCCTGGACCGGGCCGAGCCCCACCCCGAACAGGAACGCGAGCGTCTCCTGGTTGCCCAGCTCGCTCCGTACGGTGTCCACCAGGTCCCGGCGCACGTCCGGCCGGAGCCCCTTCACGCCCACCAGCGCGTCCGGCTCCTCCCGGATCCGGGCGAGCGCCCCGTCCCCGAGGGCCTCCACGATCCGCTCCGCGAGCTTCGGCCCGATCCCCTGGAAGGTGCTGGAGGACAGGTAGCGGATCAGGCCGTCCCGATCGAGCGGGGGCAGGCCCGCGAGGCCGCGGAAGCGGAACTGGCGGCCGTGCTGGGCGTGGACCTGCCAGGTCCCGGTCAGCCGCACGCGCTGGCCCTCGGCCACCTCGGGAGTGGTGCCGACCGCCGTGATGCGCTCCGTCGCGAACATCGCCTCCGGGTCCCCGTGGCCCCGCTCGGGCGTGATCCGGAGCACCGAGTAGCCGGAGTCCTCGCTGCGGTAGGTGACCCGGTCGACGACGCCCTGGACGCGGACCTCCTCGTCCTCGGTCTCCCCGGGGCCCGGGCGGCCCTCGGGAGCCCGCCGGGGCGTCATGCGTCCGCTGGCGGCCACGCCGCAGGATCGCCCTCCAGGGGCCCGAAATCCAGAGAAAGCCTTGCCGTGCGTTCGCCGCCGCCGATACTAGGCGCCCCTTTTTCCCGCCGGGCGAACCGCACACCATTCATGTCGATCAAGGTCGAGGTCAAGTCGAACGAGTCTCTCGAGGCCGCGCTGCGCCGCTTCAAGCGCCAGTGCAACTACGGGGGCGTCTTCCGTCTCGCGAAAGCCAACACGTGGCACGAGAAGCGCTCGGACAAGCGCCGCCGCGAGCGTCGTGAGAGGATGCGCACCATCCTCAAGGCGGCCCGTCGCGCGCGCATGCGCCTGCGTCGCGGCTAGAGCGGGCGGTCGCTCCGGGGGCGAGCGTTGAGCCTCTTCCCCAAGGACAGAAACCTCGCGGTCTCGCCCGACCGCGTCGAGCTCCCGGTCCGCGCGAGCGACTTCCAGTTGCGACACGGAGAGCTCGAGATCCGGCTGGACACGTTCCTCTGCCGGCATCTCACCTGGCGCTCGCGCACCTCCGTTCAGCGGTTGATCCGCGACGGATACGTCTCGATCCGGCACGCCGCACCGGAGCGCGAGGCGTTGCCCCTGGCCGAGGAGCGCCGACCGGGGCGCACGCTCTACGATGGAGCCCACGTCGTCGTGCGGATCCCCGAGGAGCTCCGGATCCCCGCGCCCCGGGCCGATGCGGAGGGAGTCCGCGTCCTCTTCGAGGACGACGAGGTCCTGGCGGTCGACAAGCCGCCGCACCTGGCCGTGCACCCGAGCGGTCGCCACCTGGGGGACACGCTCATCCAGCGCGTGCACGCTCGCTACCGGTCGCCGGACGAGGACAGCGAGGAGCGGCTGCCGATCCGGCTGTGCCACCGGCTCGACCGAGAGACCAGCGGACTGATCCTGCTCGGCAAGGGCGAGGTCGCGCACCGCGAGCTCACCGTCCAGTTCGAGCGTCGTGAGGTCCGCAAGGAGTACCTCGCGATCGTGCACGGCGTCCCGGAGCGGGACAGCGGCATCGTCGACGAGGCGATCGGGCCGGCGCTCGCGAGCGAGGTCCGCCTGAAGATGTGCGTCCGGGTCGACGGCCAGCCGTCCGTCACCGAGTGGCGCGTGGTCGAGCGCTACCGGTCCTTCGCGCTGGTCGCCTGCCGGCCGCGCACGGGCCGGCAGCACCAGATCCGCGTCCACATGGACGCGATCGGGCATCCCCTGGTCGGCGACAAGCTCTACGGCGTCGACGACGGCGTCTTCCTGCGCGCCTCGCGCGGAGAGTCCACCGACGCCGACCGCGCCGAGCTGCTCCTCGACCGGCACGCGCTGCACTCCCACGAGCTGCGCTGGCGTTCGCCCGCGACGGGCCAGCGACGCGTCCAGACCGCGCCCCTGGCGGAGGACCTCCAGGCGTTCCTGGAGAGCTGCCGCTGAGCCCCTACGCCGGACGGCCCGACGGTCGTCCGCTCGAGAGGGACCGTCGGGCCGTCGCAGCGAGGCGCGCGCTCCGCCTAGGGAGCGCCGACCTCGATGTAGAAGCCGTTGGTGAGCTGGAGGTCGGTGCCGGTCGTCCCGGCGACGTCGTAGTAGGCGCCCTGCGCGTAGACCTGGACGCCGACGAGGAACGCGTCGTTCGGGATCGCGAAGTTCCAGGAGACCGGGGAGCCGTCGCCGGGCGGCGCGAAGAGGCGTCCGAAGAGGAAGCCCGGCGCCAGGTCGATCATCAGCTCGCCGTAGCTCCGCGCCAGGCCGCACTGCTGCGTGTCGCGCAGGTTGCCCGGGACGGCCGAGCCCGCGGAGAGGAAGAGCAGCGGGACCGTCCCCGGTGCCTGCTCGCCGTCCATCACGAGCTCGAGCGAGCTTCCCACTCGCGCTTCGCCAGCGGTCTTGTCGAGCGAGCCCGGGTTCGAGCCGCAGCCGTGCAGCGGGTAGGAGGCCCCGAAGTCGGCCATCACGATCAGCTCGTCCCCGCTCTCGTCGCGCAGCTCGGCGATCCAGAACCTGCCGCTGTCGCAGACCTCGAAGGAACCTCGCAGGGACGACAGACCCGCAATGCCGACGCCATCGACGGTCGTACAACCCTCCTGGACGATCACCTGGTCGTTGCGCATCAGGTACTGGTCGGAGTCCGGGTCCCCGTTCGCCCGCGCATACCAGTACACGTCTCCGCTGTTGGAGATTCTCACCGGGGTGTCGTCGAAGCGGTGGAACGTGTTCCCGGCCCATGCGGGCAAGGTCTCGCCCTCCTGGACGACCGTGTTCCCGTTCACGACCAGGAAGACGTTCGAGTCGGCGTCTCCGCTCGCGTAGCCCGTGAACACGGTCTCCCCGAAGTCGTTCAAGTCGAGCGTGCTCGCCCCGAGGTCCGTGTACACGCGGGAGAGGCCGGAGATCGGATCGACCGGGAGAGGAGCGGGATCGCCCTCCCGAGCGAGGATCGTGTCTCCGAGCGCAAGGATCGAATCGTCGATCGGGTCGGGGCCCACCTTGAAGAGCAGTAGGTGGCTGCCGTCGTTGGCCAGCGCGAGGGCATCGAGCCTGGACGGTACGAGGGAGACGGGTTCGCCCCAGCGTGAGTCGAACTCTCCTTCGAGCAGCAGGATCTCCTCCTCCAGCACGGTGCCCTGTCCATCCGTCCTCAGCAGCGCGGCAACGTCTCGGAAGCTCCAGTCGTCGGAGGTCAGGGTTCCTCGAACGAGAAACGCGTTGTCGTTGTTGGTCTTTACGTTGCTGAGCACCTCGTACCTCGTGCCCGTCGGCAGAGGCTCTCCTCGGAACTGAGCCGCACGCACCGCGTCGTCCTCTCGAACCAGCATCCGAGCGTCTTGGAAGATGGCTCGGTCGTTGGTTCGAGTGATGTCCATACCCGCGAGGTCGAGGATCCAGCCGAGAGAGCCTCTCTCGTTCACGTCCAGATCCACCGTCTTCTCGAAGGTGAAGTCGGAAAGGCTCGAGATCGGATCGCCCTCGACGAAGAACGCCGCGCCGTCTCGCAGGAGCGCTGCATCGATCGTCGAAGCGGGGTTCTCGAGCTCCACGTCGAGGAGGACGATCCCGGAGTCACTGACTCCGAGACGGTGGAACCTCTCGATGGGCCAAGGAGTGTTCGGGAGGGTGTCTCCCTGTCGAAGAAGGATGCTCCTGTCCTGGCTCGTTCCGGGAACAGAGAGCAAGACGGCGGCTGCGACCAGCCGGGCGGCAAGGGGAATGGGAGGCATGGGCGAGCTCCTCGCGGTGAATGGGAAAGAGCGCGCCGCAGGGAGCGTCCCCGCGGCGTCTCAGGAGATACCCATCCTGCACCGGGGGGCTACCGAAAGCAGTGCGTCCTTCGAGAGCCTCGTCGTGGAGGCTCGATCTCACCCACCGGGTCGGGGTTGCTCGCCCCTTCGCTTCTCCGGCCCCGGGGAAGCGCTCTCCTAGGGAGCGCCGACCTCGATGTAGAAGCCGTTGGTGAGCTGGAACGGCGTGCCGGAGGTGCCGGCGGCGTCGAAGTAGACGCCCTGCGAGTAGATCTGCATTCCCACCAGGGAGCTGTCGTTCGGGATCGTGAGGTCCCAGGTGACGGGCGAGCCGTCGCCGATCGGCGCGACTTCGCGGGCGACCAGGTCCGACGCCGCGAGGCTGATCATGATCTCGCCGAACGGACGCTGGAGCCCGCACTGCTGCGTGTCGCGCAGGTTGCCCGGTCGGCCGGAGCCCAGCGAGAAGAACAGCATCGGGACGGCGTCGGCCGCCTGCTCGCCGTCCATCGTCAGGGTCAGGTCTTCGCCGACGCGCGCCTCGCCCGAGACCTTCGAGAGGCTGCCGGGGTTCGAGCCACAGCCGTGGAGCGGATAG
The DNA here is from genome assembly GCA_964509445.1 of uncultured Planctomycetaceae bacterium. GTDB lineage: Bacteria > Planctomycetota > UBA1135 > UBA1135 > CAZDYS01. Next base: position 4,426 of record CAZDYS010000027.1, on the reverse strand, counting down.
GAGGTGCCGAAGTCCGCGAGGACCACGATGTCGTCCCCGTTCCCCCCGCGTGCCTCGGCGATCCAGAAGCGGCCGCTGTCGCTCACGTAGTACGCGTACTGCAGCGTGAGCAGGCCGGTGATCGCGTCACCGGACACGACGGACTCGTCGACGTTCAGGATCGTCTCGCGGTTGCGCAAGAGGTAGATGTTCGACGAGGAGCCGTCGGTCCGCGCGTACCAGTACACGTCGCCGCTGTTGGCGATGTCCACGCCGGCCGAATCGAAGCGATCGAGCGTCTCGTTGCCGAAGGCGGGGAGGTTCTCGCCCTCCTGCAGGTACACCTCGCCGTTGACGACGAGGAACGCGTTCGAGTTCGTGTCCCCGTTCGCGAAGCCGGTGAAGACGTAGTCCCCGAAGTCGTTCAGGTCGACCTTGGAGCCGCCCAGGTCCGTGTAGACCCGCGGCTCCCCGCTGATCGGGTCCGGCGGCAGGGGCGTGACGCTCCCCTCCCGCGCGAGGATCTCGTCGTCGATCACGATGACCGAGTCCGCGGCCGCGTTCGAGCCGATCTTGAGCTGGGCCATGAAGCTGTCGTCGTTCGCGAGCGCGATCGAGTCCGTGCTCGTGTTGACGGTCGTGACCGCGTCGGTCGTGCCGGGGAAGTCCAGGCCCTCGAGGTACAGCACCTGCTCTTCGACCAGCGTTCCCGCCCCGTCCGTCCTCAATAGGGACAGCACGCTGAGGTTCGAGGCACCCGTCGCGTTGTACTGGCCCGAGAAGAGGATCGAGTTCCGGTTGTTGATCTTGGCCACGTTGAAGCGGCTGTAGATCGAGGCGAGCGGGAGCGGCTCACCGCGGTAGTCCGTCGCGGCCACGGCGTCCCCCTCCCTCGCCATCAGCAGCGTGTTCCAGAAGATGCCCGTGTCGGAGCTGTTCGTCGTGTCGCCGCCGTCGAAGTCCAGAGGCCAGCCGAGGAAGCCGCTCTCGTTCACGTCGAGGTCCAGGAAGGAGTTGATCTCGGTGCCCGCCGGCTGCGCGAGCGGCACGCCCTCCCCGAGGGAGTAGAAGCCGTTCAGGAGCAGCGTCGTGTCGCGAGTCGAGGGCAGGCTCAGCTGGCACTCGGTGAACAGGAGGCCGGCGTCGGTGATCGCCAGCTTGTCGACGCGCTCGATCTCGGCGGCCACGTTGAAGACGAAGTCGTTCTCGCGCAGGGCGATGCTGAGCTCCTGCGCGCCGACCGTGCCTGCCGCGACGGTCGAGATCCCGAGACAGAGCAGCGGGGTGGATCGGAAGTGCATGCTTGGTGGACTCCTTGTCGAGGGGGAAGCGTGGTCTCCGGAGGCCGCCGTCTCCCTGCGACGAACGACCTACCACTGGCGTGCTAGCCAGGAACGAATCGGAGCACGCACGCCCGACTTCGCAGGACTCCGCGCTTTTGGACGTCCGCAGTCGAATCTCCCCGAATGCGCCGAAAGACGTCCGGAAACGCGTTCTGGATCGCACGTTCCGCGTGCGGATGTGCAACAGGTCGGGGCGTCGGGTGAGCGCGTTCGCTACGGCTCGCCTCCGGATGGAGCGAGAGCGAACGCGCTTCGAGGCGGTTCGCGGTCCGCTCTCCCGCGGAGTCCGGGCACGGGCCGCGCGGCGATCGAAGCGCTCCCCCTCAACGCGAAGCGCCGGGCTCCCGCGGATCGCGAGAGCCCGGCGCTCGGGGTCGAGAGCAGTGGCTGCCTAGGGGGCGCCGAACTCCATGTAGAAGCCGTTGCTGGGCTGGAAGACGGTGCCGGAGGTGCCGGCCACGTCCCAGTAGACGCCCTGGCTGTAGACCTGCAGGCCCACCAGCGCCGAGTCGTTCGGGATGTTCAGCGTGAAGTTCACCGGGCTGCCGTCGGTCGCGACGCTCGGGATGCGCTCGACGAGGTTCGCGGCGGACAGGCTGATCATGATCTCACCCAGCGGACGCTGGATGCCGCACTGCTGCGTGTCGCGCAGGTTGCCGGGGAGCGCGGAGCCGAGCGAGAGGAACAGCAGCGGGATGGCTCCCACCGCCTGCTCGCCGTCCATCTCGAGCTCGAGCGTGTCGCCGACGCGCGCCTCGCCGCTCGTCTTCACGAGCGTGGCGGGGTTCGAGCCGCAGCCGTTGAGCGGGTAGCTCGTCCCGAAGTCCACGAACAGGATGACCTCGTCGCCCGAGCCGTTCTCGCCCTCGGCGACCCAGAAGCGACCGCTGTCGCTCACGTGGAAGCCGTACTGGACCGAGCGGATCCGGGTGATGGACTCGCCGTCGATCACCGTGGTGTTCTCCTGGACGATGACCTCGCCGTTGCGGAGCAGGTACTGGTCGCTGGACGCACTCTCGTCCGTCTTCGCGTACCAGTAGAGGTCACCGCTGTTCGCGATCATCATGCCGACCGAGTCGAAGCGGTCGAGCGTGGCGTTTCCGAAGGCGGGGATGTTCTCGCCCTCCTGGATGTAGGTCTCGCCGTTCACGACCAGGAACAGGTTCGTGTTCGTGTCGCCGTTCGCGAAGCCGACGTAGACGTACTCCCCGAAGTCGTTGAGGTCGAGCTTGGTGCCGCCGAGGTCGGTGTACGTCCGCACTTCGCCGCTTTCGGGGTCGAGCGGGACCGGCGCCGGGGTCCCTTCGCGCGCGAGGATCGTGTCGTTCAGCGCGATCACCGAGTCCATGCTGTTGTCGGAACCGATCTTGACCTGCGTGAGCGTGCTGTCGTCGTTCGCCAGCGCGATCGAGTTGACGCTCGTGCCGACGGAGTTCACCTCTTCTTCCGTGCCGGGGAACGGATAACCCTGCAGGAACAGGATCCTCTCGCCCGTCACGCCGCCGATCCCGTCCGTCTCGATCAGCGAGATCGCGGCCTGCGTTCCGCTCACGATGGACATGCGGCCGGCGAACAGCACGGAGTCGCGGTTGCTGATCTTGACCACGTTGAACCGGTTGTAGGTCCGAGGCCCGCCGAGCGGGAGCGGCTCTCCGCGGTACTCCGTCGCCGTGATCGGTCCGTTCTCCTGAGCGAGCAGCAGCGTGTTCCAGTAGACGCCGGTGTCGTTGCTGTTCGTGATCCCTCCGCCGGAGATCTCGAGGGGCCAGCCGAGGAAGCCCTTCTCGTTGATGTCCATGTCGAGGAACTTGTCGATCTTCGCTCCGACCGGCAGCGCGAGCGTGGCGCTCTCCGGGAGCGACAGGAACCCGTTCAGCAGGATCACGTCGTCCGCCGAGGAGCTGGTCCCGTCCAGGTCGCAGTTCGTGAACAGGATGCCGCTGTCGGTGACCGCGAGCTTGTTGATCCGGACGATGCTTCCGCCGGTGCCGAAGACGATGTCGCCTTCTTGTTGGGCGATGGAACTCTGCTGTGCGGTCGACGCGGCCGCGAGGGCCACGAGGCTGCCCAGGAGGGTCAGGGAACGCTGTTTCATGATCGGTCGGGCGCGTGAGGGCTGCCGGTTGGGGGGGAGCCGACGGATGAGCGGAAGGACTCCAACTGCTTCACCATACCTCGATCCCGCAAGTGCGGCGAGGTGAGCTCCGCTCGGTTCGCGGGGCGCGACGGCCCGTGACGACGGGGCGAACCGGAACCCTTTTTCCGATCCGGAAACGGCTTCCGGGGTCCCCGGGGCCCGCGGGGGCTCAATCGGGGCTCGAGACGGCCCCTGCGGGCGCCCGGCGGCGCCGATCGGACAGGACCTCGACCAGGAGCAGCAGCGCGGAGAGTCCGAGCGCCCCCTCGAGGCCCGCGAGCCGGTTGACGGCCACGGCCAAGAGGGTGAGGCCGACCGCCAGGGCGCCCAGGAGACCGGACCAGTCCAGGTCGAAGCGCAGGTCGTCCGCAGGGGTCGAGAGGGGCGCCTGGCGCACGCAGACGGGGTAGAGCCGACGCAGGACCGCCAGGGAGACCAGCGCGCCCGGCAGCGTCAGCCGGACGAGCGGGTCCCAGCCCCCCTGGACCCAGGTCAGGAACGCCAGGAGGGCGTAGAGCGGGACCAGGAACCGCACGGCCAGGGCCTTGATCGCGCCTGCCTGCACGGCCTCCTCCGCGACCGGGGCCGTCTCGTGGACCCAGCGGGCCAGCGGCGTCGAGCTCGCCGGGACGTGCGTCAAGAGGATCGGCAGGTAGATCGCGGCCGTGAACAGGAGCAGGGCCAGCAGGTCCGAGACGCGCTGGGGATCGCCCTCCGAGGTCGCAGCGAGGAGGAAGGCCAGCGGAATCCCGATCATCGGCACGGTGCGCAGCACCACCTCGCGCTCGCGCGGCAGCGCGTCGTAGACCAGGTCGAAGATCCCGCGCTCGTCCCGGCGCACCCAGACCCGCGTCGCGAGCCGGCGCACGGGCCACAGCAGGACCGACAGCCAGGGGGCTCCGACGGCCCGCCGGGCGGCCGGGGCGGGCAGGGCGAGCAGAACCGCCAGCCCGCCCGCGCCGGCCAG
>CAZDYS010000026.1:0-16891 GCA_964509445.1 uncultured Planctomycetaceae bacterium | reverse complement strand
CGCGACAACCTGCGCTTCGCGTGGCTGCACACGCGACTGTGCCTCGAGGGCTGTGCGCACTGGCTCGCGAGCGCTCCGGGGAGTTCGACGCGATGAGCGAGGAACGCGCGGAGTGGCTGGAGAAGAAGGAGCGGGGCTCGCCCTGGATCCTCTCCACGACCTTCAAGATCGCGCGCTTCGTCGGACGCGGCCCGATGAAGCCGCTCGTGCACGCGGTCGCGCTCTGGTACCGCCTGTTCGATCGCAAGACCAGCGGAGCGTCCCGCGCGTGGCTGAAGCGCGTCACCGGGGAGGAGCCGAGCTTCTGGGAGGTCTACCGGCACCTGCGCGTGTTCGCCCAGGTGACCCTCGACCGCATGTTCCTCCTGTGCGGCTCGCTGGACGCGTTCACCTTCACGCGCAACGGCAACGAACACCTGCAGGCCCAGCTGGCGACCGGTCGCGGCGCGGTCCTGCTCGGCGCACACGTGGGCAGCTACGAGGCCATGCGCGCGAGCGGCTCCGTCGAGGACATCCCGATCAAGATCCTCGGCTACTTCAAGAACGCGCAGCAGATCAACGCGCTCCTGGCCGAGCTGAACCCCGGCCAGGCGGCCCGCGTCATCCACATCGGCGAGGACGTGATGAGCGCGACCATGCAGGCGCAGGGCGCGATCGAGCGCGGTGAGCTGGTCGCGCTGCTCGGCGATCGGGTCGGGCTCAACGCGCGCGTCGTCGAGGCGGAGTTCTTCGGCCAGACGGCGAGCTTCCCCGCGGGTCCGTTCCTGCTCGCGTCGCTCCTGAAGTGCCCGGTGTACCTCGTCTTCGGGCTCTACAGCGACCCCAACCGCTACGACCTGTACTGCATCCCGTTCGCGGAGAAGCTGGACCTGCCGCGCAAGTCGCGCGAGACGAGCCTGCAAGAGGTCGTCCAGCGCTTCGCCACCGAGCTCGAGCAGACGTGCAGGCGAGCTCCGCTCAACTGGTTCAACTTCTTCGACTTCTGGAGGAAGCCGTGACGCGCCGCAAACGACCGGACCACGCGATCGACCACGTCACCGAAGTGCCGCTGCACCTGTGCGACCCGCTCGGCGTCGTGTGGCACGGCCGCTACTTCGAGTGGCTCGAGGTCGCTCGCGAGAAGCTCTTCGCCAAGCACGACCTCGAGGTGCATCAGATCCGAGCGCTCGGACACCGCATGTACATCACCGAGGCGACCTGCCGGTACATGCGCCCGCTCGTCTACGGAGACCGCGTCCGGATCACCGCCTGGTTCCCGGAAGTGGAGCCCTTGATCCGCGTCGCGTACGACATCTACCATGACGAATCGGGCCGCTGGAGCGGTCGTGCGCGCACGCTGCTCGCGACGACCGACGTCGAAGGCCGGCTGCTCGCGAGGACACCGGATGCACTCTTGGAACGCCTGCCTCGCCGCTAGCCTGCTCGCGCTGGGCGGCGCCCTGTCTCCTTCCCCGGAGGAGACGCACGCGCATTCGGTCCAGGACGAGGAGCCGACCGAGGTCGCCCCGGAGAAAGCGCCGCGGCCGAAGAACGCCGAGGAGCTCTTTCGGGAGTTCGGTCGCCTGCGCGGCCTCGAGGTCGCGTTCGAGGAGGAGAAGTACCTCGCGCTCCTGGTCGAGCCGCTGACCACCAGCGGCACGCTGTACTTCCTGGCTCCGGGCTACCTGACGCGGCGCGTGCAGAAGCCGCGTCCGTCGATGCTCCGGATCGGTCCGAAGGAGCTGCGCATGAGCGGTCCGGACGGGGAGGAGGTGCTGGACCTGCGCAAGAACGAGGCCGTACGCGTCTTCGTGACCTCGCTCGTGCGGATCTTCGCGGGACAGCGCGAGGAGCTCGAGCGCTCGTTCGAGCTCGCCTACGCGCACGACGCGGAGAGCGAGACCGACTGGACGCTCACGCTGACGCCGCGCGCGAAGCCGCTGACGGAGATGGTGAAGCGACTGAAGCTGTCCGGCACCGGTCGCGCGGTTCGCTCGCTCGAGGTCTTTGAACCCAACGGGGACCGCAGCGTCACGCGCCTCCTGGACGCCAACCCGGAGCGCACCTTCAGCGCCGAGGAGCAGGCCGAGCTCTTCGGCATCGAGACGCCCGAGGGCGAGTGATGCGCGCCGAAACGCGCGCGCTCGCGATCGGAACGCTGGTCCTCGGCGGGCTCGCGGCGTTCGTCGCGACGCGCCTCGAGCTCCAGACCGACATCACGCACTTCCTGCCGGAGGGCAAGAGCGACGAGGACGTGCTCCTGGCGCGTGAGCTCGCTCTGGGGGACCTCAGCAGGACGATGGTTCTGCTCGTCGACGGACCGACCGCGACGGAGGCGCGAGACGCGGGCCTGCGGCTCGAAGAGCTGCTGCGCGCGGACGAGCGGGTGGGTCCGGAGCTGGCGTTCCTCGACGGAGGACCCCCGGAGGGCGTCGAGGAGGCGCTCTGGGAGCTGTACCTCCCGCGGCGGCTGTCCTTCTTCGCCGAGGACGCCGCGGGCGTCGCGGCGGCCACGACGGACGAGGCGCTCGCCGGTGCCGCGGCCCGATTGAAGGACCGGCTCGCGACCCCCCTCTCGGGGCTGGTCGGTCGCGTCGCCCCGGAGGATCCGACGCTGATCCTGCCGGCGCTGTTCGAGCGGCTCGGGGGCGGCGAGGGTCTCGCGATCCAGGACGGCCGCTTCCTCACGGACGACGGGAGCGCCGCCGTCCTGTTCCTCGGTACGCGCGCGCCGTCGACCGACGCCTCGGTCCAGCGTCCGCTGCTGGCCGCGATCGACGAGGCCTTCGCCCAGGTCGACCAGGAGGCCGGCGGAACGCTGCGGCTGACCGCGAGCGCTCCCCACCGGTTCGCCGTGCGGGCCGAGGACGCGCTCCGCGCCGACGTGACGCGCGTCTCGATCGGGTCCGTCGTCGGCCTGACGCTGCTGTTCCTGTGCCTGTTCGGCTCGCTGCGCGTGCTCCTCCTGATCCTGCCGGTGGCCGGCGCGGGCTTCCTCGCGGGAACGGCCGCCTGCCTCGCGCTGTTCGGGTCGGTCCACGGCCTCACCCTGGCCTTCGGCTCGGCGATGATCGGCGTCTCGGTCGACTTCGCACTGCACTTCCACGGGCACCACGTGCTCGCGCCGTCGCCCGCGGGACCGCGCGCGACCCTCGCGTCGATCTGGAACGGACTCGCGCTGAGCGCGGCGACGACCGCGGTCGGCTTCCTCGCGCTGTGCATCTCGAGCTTCCCCGGACTCCGCGAGCTGGCGGTCTTCGGAGCCGCGGGGATCACCGCCGCCCTCCTGGCCACGGCCGCGTTCCTGCCGGCGCTCGCCGTCGACCGCCCGCCGACGCCGATCGCGAGCTGGGTGTTCCGCCGCCTGAACGGGGCCTTCGACCGAGCACCGCGTCCGCTGCTCGCGCTTCCGGCGCTCGTCGCGCTCGTCGTGACCGCGGTCGGCCTCCCGCGCGCGCGCTGGAACGACTCGCCGCGCGACCTGAACAAGCTCGACGCGGCGCAGGTCGCCGAGGACGAGGAGGTGCGCGGACGCGTCGTTCGCTACGAGCAGAGCCGGCTGGTCGTCGCCCTGGCCGACGACGAGGAGGCCGCGCTGCGCCACAACGACGCGGTCGCGCGGATCCTGCGCCGCGCGCAGGAGGACGGGCTCCTGCGCGGACAGCGCAGCCTCGCTCCGCTGCTCCCCAGCGCCGAGAGACAGCGCGAGGTCGCGGCGGCCGTCCGCGCGCAGCCGGACCTGTGGCCCCGCCTGGCCTCCGCCCTCACGGACGAGGGTTTTCGCAGCGAGGGCTTCGAGCCGTTCCGCGCGACGCTGGCGGGCGAACCGCCGGCGCCGCTCGTCTACGAGGACCTGATGGAGTCGGAGCTCGCGTCGCTCGCCCGGCCGTTCCGCGTCGCGGTCGGCGACCGCGTGGCGTTCCTGAGCTTCCTCGACGAGGTTCGGGACGAGGCGGCCCTGCGCGCGGAGCTGACCTCCGTCGACGGCGCGCGCCTGCTCGACGTCGAGGGCGTGTTGACCGACGCCTACGCGCGCTACCGCGAGCGCATGAGCACGCTCCTCGGGCTCGGGCTGGGCGCGGTGCTGGTCCTGGTGGCGCTGCGTCACCGGCGACTGCGCCCCACAATCGCCGCTTACGTGCCGGCCGTTCTCGCCGGCGGAAGCACGATCGCGACGCTCGCCTTGTGCGGCGTCGAGCTGAACATGCTGTCCCTCGTGGCGCTGTTGCTGGTCGTCGGGCTGGGCGTAGACTACGGCGTGCTCTTGGCCGAGACGTCGAACGACCCCCGGGCGCACGCCGCCACGCGCTTCGCGGTGCTCGTCGCCGCGTGCTCCACCGTGCTCGGGTTCGGCCTGCTCGCGTTCTCCGACCAGCCGCCGCTGTTCAGCATCGGCGCCACCGCCGGCATCGGCGTGCTGGCGAGCCTGGTCCTGGCGCCCTCCACCAGCGCGCTGCTGCGATCCGATCCCCGCTCGTGAAGTCCGGCCGGTTCGCGCTCCTCCCGCTCCTGTGGCTCACGCTGACCTGTGCGTGCCTGTCCGGCCGTCCGGGCGACGACGGGCCCACCGGGGACCCGCGCGCGTTCGCTCCGGATCCGGACGAGCTGCTGGACGCCGAGGCCCTCCCGGGCGCGTTCCTCTGGCGCCAGACCGTGACCGCGAGCTGGGGCAAGGGCGAGACGCGGTCCTTCGACGCGGTGGTCCAGCGGTCCGGAGACGCGCTCACGGTGCTCGGACTCTCGCCAACCGGCAGCGTAGGCTTCTCGGTCGTCCTCCGCGGCGGTGAAGTAGAGCTGACCAACCGCATGCCCGACTCCTTCCCCATCGACCCGCGCTTCATCCTGCTCGACGTCCAGCGCGCCTTCTACCCGTGGCTGGCGGGCTCCACCCCCCGTGCGGACGGAACCCACGAGGGCACGGTGCGCGCGGAGCAGGTCCGCGAGCGCTGGTCCGACGGCGCGCTCGAGGAGCGCGTCTTCGAGCGGCCCGCCGACGACGGGCGCCCGGGGGGAACGGTCTCCGTCCGCTACGAGTGGGCGGACGGCGCGCGCGCCCCGGTGCGGACCGTGCTGGTCAACGAGCGGTTCGGGTACCGGCTGTCGATCGAGACCTACGACGAGCGAGAGCTGGCGGAGTGAAGCGGTCGGTCTTCGTCTCGGGCCGGGGAGCGGTCAGCGCCTACGGACGCGGAACGCGCGCGCTGGTCGAGGGCGTCCTCTCCGGCGAACGCGCGGTGCGTCCGAGACAGCGCACGCTCGCGTTCCGGGCTCCGACCGACGTGGCCGCGGAGTATCCGGGCGACGTGTTCCCCGGACTCGACGAGGGCGAGCTGCCCTACGCCGGCGCGATCGCCGCCTGCGAGGAGGCCCTGGAGGAGGCGATCGGGGTCGACCGCTCGAAGCTGGGGCTGGTGTTCGCGACGACGAAGGCCGAGCTCTCGGGCCTGGTCGGTCCGGGCGACGGGCTCGGGCTCCCCATCCGACTCGCGCGCCGCATCGCCAGAGGTCTCGGCGTGCGCGGCGAGGTCTCCTCGATCTCCACCGCCTGTGCCTCGGGGGTCAGCGCGCTCGCGATGGCCGAGCGACGGATCGCGTCCGGCGAGGTCGACCGCATGCTGGTGGTCGGGGCCGACGCGCTCAACCAGTTCATCATGGCCGGCTTCGGGTCGATGCACATCCTCGACCGCGAGCCCTGCCGGCCCTTCGACCTGTCGCGCTGCGGGATCTCGCTGGGAGACGGCGCGGCGGCCATCCTCTTGAGCCGACACGAGTCCGAGTCGGTCGGCTTCCGCCTCACCGGACACGGCGGCGCGAACGACGCCTGCACCGTGACCGGCTGCCACCGCGAGGGTCTGGGCGTCCTCCTGGCCGTGACGCGCGCGCTCGAGCAGGCCGACCTGACCCCGGACGCGATCGACCTGATCCACCTGCACGGGACCGGGACCAAGGCCAACGACTTCAGCGAGGCGACCGGACTCGGACGCGTGTTCGAGGGCCCGACCGCGCCCGCCTTCGGCAGCAAGGGACAGACCGGACACACGCTCGGCGCCGCGGGCGTGATCGAGGCGCTGATCGCGCTCGGAGCGCTCGAGGAGGGTCGCCTGCCGGCCAACGCGGGGCTCCTGGAGCCGAACGTCGACGCGCGCCTGAAGCTCACGCGCGAAGCCGAGACCCTCGACCGTCCGCAGCGCGTCCTCAAGGTCGCCGGAGGCTTCGGCGGCATCCAGCAGGCGATCGTGTTCGAGCGATGAGCGAGCGACCGAAGATCCTCGCCCTCGGCAGCGTGGACGAGGAGGCGATCCACGGCTCCTGCGGGCTGCACGCGACCTGGGAAGAGCTCGGCACGAAGAGCCTCGGGACGGGCAAGCTCTACAAGGAGCTGTTCGGCAAGCAGGACGACACCTTTCGCCGGCTCGACCCGCAGACGCGCTCCATCGTGCTCGCGGTCGAGGCGACCGGCATCGACGAGCTCCTGGACGAGAAGGAGCGCGAGGCGGCCGCCCTGGTCACGGAGACGATCTGGGGCAGCTACGAGGTCGACAAGAAGTACACGCGCTCGCTCGACGCGGACCTGCCGCACGGAGCGATCTTCCCGTACACGCTGCAGAGCACCTGCATCGGAGACGTGGCGCTGCGCCACGGCCTGCGCGGCCCGACCGTCTGCCTCTCGATCGAACCCACGGCGCGCGGGTCCGCCCTGCGGGAGGCCGAGCGCATGCTGTCGGCGGGCGAGGTCCGGCACGCGGTCGTGGCGACGGTCGATGCGCTGGTCTCGGTCGAGGACGCGGGCTCGGACGCCGAACCGGTCCTCCGCGCGGTGGTCGCCGTCGCCAGCGCAGGCTCGTTCCCGCAGAAAGAGCTCCTCCCCTGGCCCGCTCCCGACGAAGATCCGTTCGCGGCGCTCGCTCGGAGCTGTCGCTCTCTCCCGAAGCGATGATCCGCATCCTGACCGCTCCCCTCCTCTCCTCCGCGTTCGTCCTCGCGTACGTGACCCCCGCCGCCGCCCAGGAGGTGGTCCAGGATCACGAAGTCTTCCAGACGCCGGAGCACGACCCGCTGGCCGGCATGGATGCGGACGGACGCATCGAACGGCCGCCGATGCCGTCGGACCTGAAGAACCCCGGGCGCTGGCGCTACACGCCGCCGGGACGCATCCCGCCGGGCAACCCGCTGGAGCGCTTCTTCATCTCGAGCTTCCTCTCGCCGATCCTGTTCCGCGACGAGGACATCGGCTTCGGGGGCGGCATCGCGCTGACGGACATCGACTTCCGCAACAAGGACTACCAGGAGTTCGCGAACATCCTGCTGACCTACTCGGAAGAGGGGCAGCAGCGCTACGCGATCGGCTGGCGGCGCTGGCTGAACCACCGCAAGCTCTCGAACGGCGGCATCATTCGCGAGGAGCGCAGCTCGCTGTTCGGCCGCGCCGGCTACTCGAAGACGCTCACGCGGCGCTTCTTCGGCTTCGGCAGCCGGACCGAGGAGGAGGACGAGACCAGCTACACGGAGGAGCTCAGCGAGTTCGCCGTCAGCGCTCAGGTCTCCCTGCCGGATCCCGGCGACGACGTGATCGGCTACGCCGGCCTGATCTTCGAGAGCCATGGGCTCTCCGGAGGACGCATCAGCAACGTGCCCAGCACGGAGCAGGTGTTCGCCGACACGGTCGAGGCGGGCGACGAACTGGACCAGATGTGGCTCGAAGCCGCGATCGCCTACGACTCGCGCGACAGCATCAGCCAGCCCTACAGCGGCTGGCGCACCGGACTCTCGACCCAGACGGCGCTGCTGCAGACCGGCGGAGACGTCGGAGGCGTCGTCGCGCTGGACGCGCAGGTGGTCGTGCCCGTGCCGCCGCTCCTGCACTCCGGTGGAGACGGCACCGAGGAGAACCCGCCGACCGACGTGCTCGCCGTCGGCGCGTTCGTCGCGGACACCTGGGGCGACCTGCCGTTCTACCGGCTGCCGAACCTGGGCGGCTCGAACACGCTGCGCGGCTTCATCGACAACCGGTTCACCGACCGCGCCGCCTGGCACGCCTCGGTCGAGTGGCGCCTCGCGCTCGTCCCGCGCGGCATCGCGTTCACCAAGGGCTTCCGCTTCGAGCGCATCGGCCTCGCGCTGTTCCACGACATGGGAACGGTGGCCTCGGGGATCGACGACCTGTCGGACGGACGCGTCCACACGAGCTCGGGACTCGGCCTTCGCTTCGCGTTCGCGCGCGAGGCGCTGTTCCGCCTCGACTACGGATTCTCGGACGAGGGGACCAACCTCGTCATCCGGTTCGGCAACGCCTTCTGAGCCACGCGCGTCCGCACGCGGACGCCAGGCTCAGTCCAGGCGCAGCGACTGGCCGCTGTGCTCGGGGCCGAGCGCGAGCAGCTCGTCGGCGGCTCGTCGCGACCACGCGTCCGGCCCTTCGTGCTGCGCGGCGGACTCGCCCCAGCAGCTGCGCAGCATGTCCGTGTCCACGACGCCGGGGCTCCAGGCGACGGCGGCGAGACCGCTCGGGAGCTCCTGCGCGAGGGCGCTCGAGAACCCCTCGACGGCGTACTTCGTCGTGCAGTAGGGCCCGACCTCCGGCGAGGTCGAGCGGCCCCAACCGGAGGAGAGGTTCACGACGACTCCGGAGCCTCGCTCGATCATGGCCGGAACGAACGCACGCACCACGTTGGCGACGCCGCCCACGTTGACGGCGAGCAGCGCGTCGAACTCCTCCGCGGGAACCTCCCACAGCGGAGCCAGGCGGTTCATCAGCGCCGCGTTGTTGATCAGGAGGTCGGGGGGGCCGTGCTGGGAGAGGACCTCGCCGGCCCACCTGCGCACGTCTTCCTGGCTGGACACGTCGACGACGGAGAAGGCGTGAGGTGTCCCGGGAGTCGCCTGGAGCGCCTCCACCCCCTGCGCGGAGCGTCCGCAGCCGCTGACGAGGTGGCCTCGCTCGACGAACCGGTCGACGAGCGCCCGCCCCAGCCCGCGGGTCGCTCCGGTGAGCACGACGTGACGGCGTTCCATGGGCTCAGGGTAGCTCCCGGCCGCCTGCGGGCCGCCTCGCGGGCCGACTTCGGGGCCCGGGTGTGACCGATCGACCCGCCTCGCCTAAGGTCGAGTCGCTGCCTGTCCCGGAGTTTCGACCATGCTTCAGCCTCTCCTGCTCGCCCTGCTCGCTCCCGTCGCCAGCCCCGCTCCCCAGGGATGTCCCCCGGGAGGCGGCACGCCGCCCTCCCAGGGAGGCGCGACTCCCCTCACGGGCTGGGAGGTCCAGCCGCTCGATCGACCGGCGCAGGGAGCGAGCCCCGGCGGGTTCGGCGGTTCCTGCAGCTCCGGCGGCGGCGCCACGCCCGGCGACTCGACTCCCGGCGAGCCGACCTCGGGAGGCACCACCGCGGGCACCCCCACGGCCCCCGGCCCAACCTCTCCCCGGACCGGTGGCGGATCGGGCGGACGGCGGACCGCGTCGGCCGGCGCCTGCGGAGCCCCGACCTCCGCGGGAACGACAGCCGCACCGGCGCCCGTGTCGCCGCGCTCCGTGCCTTCGCTCGTGAACCTCGACAGCTGGAGCGTCTGGTGGCGCTACAACCGCGAGCCGTTCCTGGAGGTGACTCCCTGGGCGGCGGCCCCGTTCACCGGCGACCGCTCCTCCAGCGATCTCGCGGATCGTCCGGAGCTCTCGCGCGCGATCGTGCACGGCCGGATCGTCCCGGCGCTCGTCGACCTCCTGGAGAGCCAACCGACCGCCGTCCTGCGCAGCGCGCTCCTCCTGTCGCTGGCGCGCATCGGCGACCTGGACGGGACCTCGCTCGGGGACTCGCGGCTGCAGGAACTCCTCGTCGAGGACCTCGCGCACCCGAACCTGCGCGTGGCGGAGAGCGCCTGCATCGGCCTCGGGGTGCTCGCGCGCCCGGGCTCGCTGCCGACCCTGGCGGGTCTCCTGCGCGGCGTGAACCCGGCCGGCGCCGACGGCGAGGTCTCCGAGCGCATGCGCGCCTTCGCCGCCTACGGCATCGCGCTGCTCGCGGACCGCTCCGAGAACCCCGACGTGCGGCGCTACGCGGGCGCGACGCTGGCGAGCGAGCTCGCGAACGATCCGGGTCCGACCCCGGACGTGCGCGTCGCGCTCCTGATCGCGCTCGGCACGCTCGACCCGAGCGCGCGCAGCACCGCCGAGAACGACCTGGTCGCCGAGCGACTCCTGGACGTACTCGACTCGCGCAAGGAGAGCCTGCAAGCGCGCGCCCACGTCCCTGCCGCGCTCGGCACCCTGGCGAACCACGTGTCCGAGGACGTGCGCGACGAGTGCCTCGAGGCGCTCTTCGACGCGGCGACGCACAAGAGCACGCCGGACCTGATCCAGGGCGGGGCGATCCTCGCGCTCGGCCGCTTCGGGGACGCGGACGAGGACGAGCTCGACCACCGCGTCCGGCGTGCCCTGATGAGCCTGTGCGAGGGCGGCACCGTGGCGACGCGGACCTACGCCGTGCTCTCGCTCGCGCGCGCCGGTGGACGCCCCGGGACCGGTGCCGGCGACCCGATGCGCGGTGCGCGTCAGGCGCAGGCGTTCCTCCTGCAGCGCCTCGCGCACTCCAAGTCCCAGGAGGAGTCCTGGGCCGCGCTGTCCCTCGGGCTGCTCGCGCACGGCATGCTCCAGGCCGGCGAGGAACCCTCCTCGTCGCTGATCCTCTCGCTGCGCGAGGGACTGCGCCGGGCGAACTCCGCCGACGAGCGCGCGGCCTACGCGATCGCGCTCGGGCTGGCGCGCGACAGCGCCTCCGCCGAGCGACTGACCGCTCTGGTCGAAGAGCTGGATCCCCAGACGCGTGCCTACGTGGCCACGGCGCTCGGGCTGCTGGGCGCTCCCTCGACCGTCGAGACCCTGCGATCGGAGCTGCGCGCGGCCGCCCACCAGCCGGCGTTGCTCGAGGAGACCACGCGCGCGCTCGCGCTGCTGCACGACCCGCAGCTCGTCCACGAGCTCGAGGAGGTGCGCGGCTCCTGCGACTGCACGGTCACCCACCAGAGCACGGCGCTCGCGCTGGGACGCACGCGCCACGCGGCCGCCGCGGCTCCGCTGCTCGCGCTGCTCGCCGACGAGTCGCGCGTCGACCTCGATCGCGCCTACGCCGCGACCGGCCTCGGGTACCTGGCGGAGAAGGAGCCCACCCCGTGGCTCGCCCGCCTGTCGGTCGACGTCCACTACCGCGCGAATCCCGACACGCTCACGGGGGCGAACAGGGCCGGAATCCTGGACCTCCCGTGAGAGACGTCGCCCTGGTCCTTCGTGCCGCGAGGTACGGGGGACCAGGGTTCGTCCTTGCAGGCTCCGGGCGGTTCCGGCCGCGCAGGCCGGGCGGCTAGAGCGCGACCGCGCTTCCCTGCGCGCGCGGCTCCCAGCCCTCTCCCTCCACGCACAGGCAGGCGGACAGGGCCGGATCGGCGGAAGGCACCTCGAGGTCCGCGAGGAGATAGCCCTCGAGCAGCGCGTCCGGCGCGGGCCATGGACGACCGAGCTCCTGCCGGTCGAGACCGACCTCGAGCAGGCGCGGGTCCCGGGCGAGCCCGTGACCGGTCGCCTTCAAGGCCGCCTCCTTGCGCGCCCACAGCCGGAAGAACGCGAGCTCGCGCTCCTCCTCCGAGGCCGCCTCGAACGCGCGCAGCTCCGCGGGGCACAGGACGCGCGCGGCGAGCCGATCCCGATCGGTCCGCAGGCGATGCACCTGGACGTCCACGCCGACCTCTCGATCCCGCGTCACGGCGACCAGCACGTGGTCGCCGGAGTGCGAGAGGTTGAAGCGCGGTCCCTCCGGGAGGGACGGCTTCCTGTGCTCTCCCAGGAGGAACGCGAGGTCGGTCGCCGGAACGCCGACGATCCGTCCGAGCAGGGCCCGCAGGAACGCACGCCGGCCGGCGAAGCGACGCGCATGCCGCGGGTCGTGGAAGCGCGCGACGCGATCCCGTTCGTCCGGCGCGAGCCCCTCCAGCGAGGGCGGCCCGGCACCGACCCGGCCCCACCACAGGTGGACGACGTCGGAAGCGGGTTCCGGAGGGTCCGGGAACGAGAGCAGGGGCATGGACGGCTATCCTACGCTCCGTCATGGACTCCTCCACGCCGTCGCGACCGCCCTACGTGCTGCTCCGCTCGGAGGTCGTCGCGCGAGACCCGCGCCTCGTCGAGCCCGGGAACAACGGTCGGAAGGTGCTCGCCACGGAGCTGTGGCCCCAGCGCGGCGAGCACGCGCTGGAGATCCCGGAGTGGAGTCCGTCGGCGGTCGTCGCGACCGGGACCGGGGGTCTGGAGGTCTCGACGCTGACCGAGCACACGCGCCAGGATCGCCACAAGCACCTGCGCGCGACGGAGATCTACACGGTCCTGCGGGGATCGCTCGCGGTCCGGCTCGAGGACGGCGAGCCGCTCGAGCTCGCGGTCGGCGACGAGCTGGTCGTCTTGCCCGGAACCGTGCACGAGCTCCTGCCGCCTGCCCCCCGCGGTGCGTCCGCGCCCGAGCTGCTCGTGCGCGTGCACGCGATCGCGAGCGGTGGAGCCGCGGACAAGCTCGTGCAGCTCGAGCCGGAGGGTCCGTGGCGCGTGTGGGCGGAGCTGTCGCTCGACGAGCGCGACCGAGCGCTCCGCACGGGCCCGCGGACGGAGTGACGACCGGCCGATGACGAAACGAGACCTGGCCGTCGTGTTCCTCGCCGCGCTGCTCCTGCGCGTCGTGGTGCTCCTCGAGCTCGCGGACACACCGCTCGTCACGGTGCTCCTCGGCGACGCCGAGGTGTTCGTCGCCTGGGGGCGCGAGCTCGCGGCCGGAGCCTGGCTGGGCGAGGAGGTGTTCTTCCAGGCGCCGCTGTACCCCTACGTGCTCGGCCTCGTGTTCGCGGCCGGAGGCGGGACGAGCGCGGTGCTCGCACTCCACGCGCTGCTCGGCGCGGGAACGGCACTGCTCGTGGCCCGCGCGAGCGCTCGACTCTTCGACCGCCGCGCCGGGTGGATCGCCGGCCTGGGAGCCGCGGCCTACGCTCCGTCCCTGTGGCTCGAGGGCATCGTGCAGAAGACCGCCCTGGCGACCTTCCTGACGAGCGCGGTCGTGCTGCTCCTGATCCACCGGATCGCGGAGGACGAGGAAGGCGACCCGCCGACCACCTGGTCGACCTTCGGGCTCGGGGGCGTGCTCGGTCTCCTGGTCCTCGTCCGGGAGAACGCGTTCGTGCTCGCCGTTCCGATCGTGCTGTGGCTCGTCGTGGCGCCGCAGCGCAGACGCGCGCTCGTCGGCTGGGCCGCGGGACTCCTGCTCGTGCTGGTCCCGGTCGGCCTGCGCAACGCGGCCCTCGGCGGCGCTTTCCTGCCGACCGCGTCGAACGCCGGCGTGAACTTCTACCTCGGCAACCGAGCGGAGGCCGACGGGCTCTACACGCCGCTCGTTCCTGGCCGCGGGCACGCCCGCTACGAGGCCGAGGACGCGCGGCGGCTGGCGGAAGAGGACGAAGGCGGTCCGCTGTCCCCCGCCGAGGTCTCGGCCTACTGGCTCGGGCGCGGCGTGGACGACGTCCTCGCCGAGCCCCTGCACTGGGGCGTGCTGCTGGCCTGGAAGAGCGTGCTCGTCCTCCATCGCACCGAGTGCATGGACGCCCAGGCCTTCGAGGCGCACCGGGCGGAGTCGCGCGCGCTCGAGCTCACCTCCTGGCTGTTCCGCTTCGGACTGCTGCTGCCGCTCGCGGTGTACGGGATGGGGCTCGCGCTGCGGGACCGGGACGGACTGTGGCCGCTCGCCCTGGGCGCGCTCGTCCTGGCGGCCAGCATCGTGCTGTTCTTCGTCACCGCGCGCTTCCGCGTCGGACTGGTCCCCCTCCTGTTGCCCTTCGCGGGGCGCGGCGTCGTCGGGCTGAGTCTGTTCGCGAGCGATGCCGTGCGCAGGCGCGCGGACCTGCCGCTGGTCGTGATCGCCGCGTCGTTCGCCCTGGTCGCGAACCTCCCGCTCACGACCTGGCCGCTGTCGGTGTTCGGCTCGCTCGGCGGCGATCCGATCGCGACGACCGAGAGCAACCTGGCCAGCGCTCGCCTCGCGCTCGGCCAGCCCCAGGAGGCCTACGAGCACGCCACGCGCGCGCTGGAGCGGGACGAGGAGGATCCGTTCGCGCTGTTCAACCTCGCCCAGGCGGCGCGGGAGCTCGGACGCGACGAGGAGGCGATCGCCGCGTTCCGCGAGGCCGCGCGCCGCGAACCCTCGTTCACCGGCGAGTGCCTGATGAGCATCGGGCTGGTGCAGGCCACGGGCGGCGACGTCGAGGAGGCCGCGAAGAGCTTCCGCGCCGCCGCGCAGGCCGCTCCCGACGATCCGCGCGTGCACTACAACCTGGGCATCGCCGAACGACAGCTGGGCCGCGATACCGCCGCGCGAGCCGCCTACGAGCGAGCCATCGCGCTCGATCCCTCGTTTCCCGACGCGCACCACAACCTCGGCTACCTGGCCGAGCGCGGCGGCGACGCACTCGCTGCCGCCGCGCGATACCGTGCCGCCCTCGAGGCCGACCCCGGGTTCACGCTCTCGCTCGAGCGCCTGACGCGGCTCCTGGCGATGCACCCGGACGAGAGCGTCCGCGACGGGGTCGAGGCGGTCGAGCACGCCCGCGTTCTGGTCGAGCGCGGCGGCGAGACCCCCACGACGCTCGAGCTGCTGGCGGCCGCCCTGGCGGAGACCGGGGACTACGAAGGTGCGCGCATCACGCAGACGCGCGCGGTTCGCGCCGCACGGAGCGAGGAGCAGCGCGCGCGCCTCGAACCCTGGGTCGCCTGGTACGAGGCCGGCCGCGTGCGTCGCCTCGAACGCTGACGCGCGCTCGCCGTCCGTGGAGAGCGCGGCCAGCCCGGACCGCTAGACCCGCACCGCGACCGACAGCGCGTACCCGGGCTCCTTGGACGCGCCGAACACCGAGTGCATCGCGGTGCGGTCGAGCCCGTGGTTGGGCAGGACCAGCACGTCCCCGGGGTGGAGACAGAGCGCGTGCCCCGCGTCGACGAGGAAGGTCGTGAACTCCGGCGCGTCGACGAAGTCCGCGAACAGGCCGCAGCCCGGACGAGCGAGCTCCGCGAGCGTGGGGGCACGCCGCTCCACGACCCCGAGGAGGTCGTTCCAGCGCTCCGCGACCTGCTCGCGCACCCAGGGCAGGTCGCCGCTCTCCAGCCAGTGGACGAACTCGCGCACGCGCGCGCCCATGTCCTCGATCGAGAGCGCGAGCCAGACCGTCCGCCCCGTCAGCTGCGTGTAGACCACGGCGCGCTGCTGCTCTAGGGGCGGGGCGTCGAACGCGTCGTGGTGGAAGCGTGCGCCTCCCTGACGACCGTTCCAGTAGGCGATGTGCTGGGTGAAGAAGGGTTTGCCGCCGGCGTGTCGCTCGAGCAGCTCTTGCAGCTCGCCGATGCGCTCCAGCGCGCTGGCGCCGGGCAGCAGCCGGGTCGCCAGCTCCCGGACGGCGCGGTGCCGCGGCTCGTCTCGACTCGCGTCGTCGTCGCCTTCGACGCCGAAGCTCAGGCGCATCCGCAGCGAGTCGTCCTCCGGCGCATTCGAGAGTCGCCCGGTCTTGACCCAGAGATCGTCGAACGCGTCGTTCGCGAGCACGGCGCGCGCGAGGTCGCGCTCGGGATCGAACAGCTCCGCCTCGGTGGTCACCACGCGGAATGCGTCGGCGAGTCGCCCCGCACGCCGCTCGAGGTGGGACGCCAGGCCGCTCGGCTCGGAGAGCGAGCGATGCAGAGCGCCGACGTCGTCGGTCAGGAGCGCCGGTCGCACGCTGTCCGCGGCCTGGGGCAGGAAGATCGGGCGCGCAGCGACCCAGCGCTCCGACTCGAGCGCCTCGCGTCGCCGGCGCCGCGCGCGCGGCGGAACGAGCCCTTCCGGCTTCAGCACGGCCACGGTTCCGTGCTCGACGCCGCGCCGGCGCAGCACGTGACGCTCGATCGCGCGCTGGTCGACCTCGCGCCGGAACGCCTTGTCGTCCCCGGATCCGACGGCGACGAGCGGCGCCGCGTCCGGCGTCACCTCGCGGTCCGGTGCGAGGACGATGTCGCGGAACAGTCCCTCGCGCGGTTCGGCGCGTGCTCCCCCGCGGCGGCGATCGGCTCCTGCACCCACGTCAGCCCGCCCGGAACAGCTGGTCGATCTTGCGCGCGAGCACGAAGTCGTTCGCGTGCAGGCCACGCACCGCGTGGGTCGTGAGCTCGAGCTCGACGAAGCGGTAGTCGAGCACGTGGATGTCCGGGTGGTGGTCCTCTTCCTCGGCCAGCATGCCGACCCGGTTCACCCAGCGCAGCGCCGCGCGGAAGTCCGGCAGCTCGAAGCGGCGGCGGAGACGCGGGAAGACGAGGTCCCAGTCCGGAGCGTGCGCGGCATGGAGCGCGGTCGCCTCCGCGTCGCTCAGGGCGGGGACGTCTCCTCGACAGGGAACGCAGTGGTCGGGCAGCGTGGTCATCGCGCGGGAAGCCTACGCAACTCTCCGTCGATGGAGCGCCCCTCTCCGCACATTCAGGGCCTCCCGAGCCGTTCTCCGGCGGAGCGCCTATCCTTTTGGAGAATCCGCGGTCCGCATCGCGAGGCGCGTCGTCCTCCAGGGCGACCCCCTACCCCGAGGACCAGGAGTGGCGATGGAACACGCACGGACCCCCGATCTCGAGAGACTGCTCGCCCACCGCGGCTTCGTGCGGAGCGTCGCGGCGCGCCTGCTCCAGGACCCGGCGGACGTCGAGGACGTGGTGCAGGACACCTGGACCAGCTTCCTGGGCCGCCGCGAGGAGCCGACGCGCCTCGGCGGGTGGCTGGCGCGCGTCGCGCGCAACCACGCGCTCGACCGGGTGCGCGGTGGCGCGCGTCGACGCGACCGCGAGCGCGATACGGCGCGCAGGGAGACGGTGACCGGGGCGGAG
>CAZDYS010000025.1:3784-17987 GCA_964509445.1 uncultured Planctomycetaceae bacterium | reverse complement strand
CGAGCACCTTGGGAGCGGAGAGACCGGCCAGCGGGAACACGCTCAGGCTGACGCGCGGACCGAGCGCACCGAGCGCTTCTTCGAGCGGCCCCATCTGTGCGCGCGCGTCCTCCCCCCCCATGTCCGCGAGCACGCCGGAGAGAAGCTGTGCGATCCCGGGGCCGTCGAGGGAGGTCGTGACGAAGGTCAGGAACGCTCCCGGAGCGACGCGAGTCAGCTGCTGCGGCGCGATGGAGAGGACCGGTTCGTCGTCCGTCTCGGGAACGTAGGTCTCGTTGCGGAAGCTCCCGTCCTCGAAGGTGACCCGCGTGACGCGTGCGCCCTCGAGTGGGTCGAGAGCCGAGGGGAACGGATAGGCGAGCTCGGACAGGCGTGCGGCGAAGAGGCCCGCGCTCTCGTCGAGATCGGACAGGAGCTCGAAGGCGTGCTCGCGCTGCGAGAGGAACAGGATCGGGGTGGACGCCGGCCGGCCTTCGGTCGGGTCGGCCTCGGCGAGCGTGCCGAATCGCTCGAGGGCCGCGCGCACCAGCGGGTCGCCGTCGAGCCCGTGGCCGTCTCCCTCGAGCAGCGCCGCGGCGTCGTTCGGGGAGACCGCTCCACCCCCGATCAGGACCCGCGGACCCCGGCGAGCCACCCAGAGGGGGAAGGCCATGCCCTCGAGATGCAGAGCCCGCGCGCCCTCCAGGGCCCCGGTCAGACCGATCGGCTCCTCGACGCAGGCCACCAGCGCCTCGACGAGCTCCTCGGCACGCTCGGGCCCGGTCAGGTCGAGCACGGCGAAGAGGCCCGGGTAGGACTCCTCCGCCCCGGCCCGCGAGACGGACAGCGAGCAGGCCGTCAGGTCCGGCAGCCAGGGCGTGAGCTCGGGGACGGCGGCGCCGATCCAGGCGGTCGGTCCAGCCGTCAGGGCCGGGTCGACCTCCAGAGACGTGAGCGCCTCCTGGACCGCCGGCTCGCGGAGGAACCGCGTCCAGGGCAGGTCCTCGTAGGCCGCCAGGGCCCCGGGGACGTCTTCGAAGGCGAGGAACAGGTCGGCCCCGGCCGGATGGAGCCGGGCGTCCTCCGCGCTCTGGGGGGCCAGCAGCGCGAAGGCCAGGAGGGTCGAGATCATGCGGGCGGGCTTCGGGGGCGTGGGAAGGACGATCCAGGCGAGATCGAGTTGGAGAACGAGGGCTCGCGCTTGCGCTCCGAAGCGGCTCAGTGTACCCCTTGGCGCCCGTCTGACCGCGGCTCCCGTGGGCTCTCTCGTGGCCTGCCGCGCCGAGGGTTTCGAGCACGGGCTCCGACGTCGGGGACGCGCCCCGCGGGCGCGCCTCGAAGGGGACGGGTGGGAACCGTCGAACCAACTCGCTTGCAGCGCAGATAGACTGCGCTTGTAGGCCCTTTGAACTGCCCTGGTCCCTCCGTATGGCTACCAAGCACAAGGCCGCGACCGACATCACGATCGCGTCCACCGAGGAAGAGTCCGCCCTCCGCTCGTTCGTCGAGCGCTACTGGATGCTCGGAACCCTGGCCGCGATCGCGCTGGCCGGCATCCTGCTCGTGCGGGACTACATGGGGGAGCAGAGCGAAACCTCACAACTCGAGAACTGGTCGGCATTTACGGCGGAGGTCGAGCTCGGGCTCGGAGGCCTGAACCCGCCCTCGGCGGCGACGCTGGGCAACCTCGCCGAGGAACTCGGCGACGGTCCGGCCGCCCCTTGGGCGCAGGTGGTCCAGGTCGGCAAGCAGCTCCAAGAGGAAGACCTCGAGGGCGCGCGCCAGACGCTGCAGAAGCTCGAGACCACGTGGCCCGAGCATCCGGTCGTCACCGGTCGCTTTTACAAGGTGCCCGGAACCGAGGAGCCGCTGACCCTCCGCGACTACATCGAGGCGAGCCACGAGGCCCGCATCGCCTGGGAGCGCGACAACGCCCAGCTGTTCCAGAACCCGCCGCTGCCCGACGACGCTCCACAGGTCCGCTTCAAGACCTCGGCCGGGGACATCCTGATCGGGCTCTACGAGGACTACGCGCCCAAGCACACGGACAACTTCCTGAAGCTGTGCCGGGAGGGCTTCTACGACGGGATCCTGTTCCACCGCGTCGTGAAGGACTTCATGATCCAGGCGGGCGACCCGAACTCGCGGGACGCGGACGCCCGGGACACGTGGGGCCAGGGAGGCCCGGGCTACACGATCGATCCGGAGATGGGCGAGCTGTTCCACTTCCCCGGGGCCGTCTCCGCGGCCGCCACGCGCGCCGGTGGGCCGACCAGCGGGAGCCAGTTCTTCATCGTCACCGGAGAAGATAGGCACGACCTGGACGGAAGTTACACCGTCTTTGGGGTGCTCCTCGAGGGGGAAGCCGCGGTCTCGACGATCGAAGACGGTGTCGTTCTCGGTGAGACTCCGGAGGAGCCGTTCGTCATCGAGTCGACCGAGATCGTGCGCGACACGACGCGCGCCCCGGCCGAGCCCGAGGGCGAGGCCGAGACCTCCGCGCCGAGCGACGACTAGAGCGACGCCTTCGGCGCCAGCTGCGTGAGCAGCGCCTCGAGGCCGGACTGGTCGAAGTACTCGATCACGATCTGGCCGCGGTAGTCGGATCCGTTCTGGATGCGCACCTTCGTGCCGAGGCTCTGACGCAGCCGTTCCTCCTGGGCCCCCACCCAGGCGGGTGCCTCCTTCGAGGACGTGCTCTTGGGCTTCGGGTCCGAGCTCGCCCCGTCTCGCGTCGCGCGAACGCGCTTCTCGACCTCGCGGACCGAGAGACCCTCCCGGACCGCCGCCTGGAACATCCCGAGGATCTCCGGCTCCCCCTGGAGACCCAGGAGGGCGCGTGCGTGTCCCATGGAGACCAACCCCTTGCCGATCCCCTCCTGCACGGGCTGCGGCAGCTCCAGGAGCCGTAGGTGGTTCGTGACGGTGGAGCGGCGGAGGCCGACCCGCTCGGCCACCTGGTCCTGGGTGAGCTGGAGGGCGTCGACCATCTGCCGGTACCCCTGCGCGCGCTCGATCGGATCGAGGTCCCTGCGCTGGACGTTCTCGACCAGGGCGAGCTCGAGCATCTCCTCGTCGCGCACATCCGGCCGAAGGACGGCCGGGATGCTCGTCTTGCCCGCAAGGCGCGAGGCGCGGCAGCGGCGCTCCCCGGAGATCAGCTCATAGCGGGTCGTGCCGTCGTCCGTCCGGAGCGGGCGGACGACGATCGGCTGGAGCACGCCGTGGTTCTGGATCGAGGCCTGGAGCTCCTCGAGTCCCTCCTCGTCGAAGACCACCCGCGGCTGATAGCGGTTCGGCTGGATCTGGTCGAGGGGGATCTCCGTCGGCCCTTCCTTGGGGGCGGCGGCAGGCTGAGCGATCAGGGACCCGAGGCCCCGTCCAAGTCGTCGTTCCATGCTCGGTCTAGGAGGGTTCCACGTGGAACCTCGGGAAGGCAGCGAGGCATGGGTTCCACGTGGAACCACGGTAGGCACCACCACCCCCCATGTCGAGCCGCGGGGAGGCTCCTGCACAAGATCTGGGAGCTTCAGGTCGAGAGAGAGCCCCCAAGCCCTGCCAGACGTCTTCCAGAGTCCAGGAGGGGTCCAGGTTCTGGCGGGTCGAGCCAGGAGCACGCTCGAAACTCCCCCTGAGTCCTTACGGCCGGTCCCCAGCGCGAGGTCTCTCTCCCGCCATCCCTGCCGCATGGAGGTTGCTCCCCCCGCGCGGGAAACGGCGAGAGGAACCGCAACCCTTCTCTCCGTCGTCCGTCTTCCCCGTGGTGGGTGGGGGCTTGGGATGGAAGAACGCCACGCGCACCCGGAAACGCCCGGCCGCGCGCGCTTGGCGCTGGACTCCCCCGGACCGAATCCCTAAAAGCGCCCGATGCTCGCTTCGGCCATCTGGACTTGGGCAGGGCGCGCCGCGATCCGCCACCCGGCGCTCTGGGCGCTCGCCGTCGTGCTGCTCGGGACGATCCCCGTCGTCCACGCGCTCAGCCCCTTCCACGAGCTCGGGCACGAGTCCGTGCACACCCTCTGGGCCTCCTGGTCGCCCCCCGTGGGCCTCCTTGGCGTCAGCCTCGCGATCGCCTTCCTCAGCCGCCAGGCCGCCGTCCTGGATACGCTGCCCGCCTCCGTTCGCATCGCGGGAGAGCTCGGAGTCCTGCTCCAGAGCCTGCTCTCTTTTTGGGCATTCCTATTTCTCGGCACTGTTCTGGCCGATTTCCACTTCCTCGAGCCCCCGTTCGTGACGCGCGGACTTCCCACCGCCCTCCTGCTGGTCTCTTGGTCGTCCGTCTCCCTTCGCCTCCCGGCCTCCGGGCTGGTGCGGATCGCCTTCCTCTGGGGACTCCTGTGGGCGCTGCCGATCTGGGTCGCGGACACGCCGCTCGGTCCGCTTGTGGATCTCGGGCGGCCGTTCCTGCCCGAGCAGACCCTCGCCGCCCGCATCGGCTCCTATATGCTGCCCCTGGGCCTCCTGCTGGTCAGTGCCAGCCTCCGGCCGGCCCGCCTCCTTCCGCAGCAATGAAATACGGCATCCTAGGGGACATCCACGCGAACGAATCCGCCCTGCGGACCGCGCTCGCGGGCATGGAGCGGGAACAGGTCGACCAGGTCCTCAGCGTCGGGGACGTCGTCGGCTACGGCGCGGCTCCCTCCGAGTGCATCGCGCTCCTGCAGGAGCACAAGGCGTTGGTCGTCCTCGGCAACCACGACGCCGCCGTCGCGGGGCTCCTCGACGACATGCACTTCAATCCCTACGCGCGCGCGGCCGTCGCGTGGACGCGGGACACCCTGAGCGACGAGGAGCTCCGCTGGCTCCACGAGCTGCCCCTGACCTTGATGACCGAGCACTGTCATCTCGCACACGGCACGCTGCATCGCCCGGAGCTCTTCAACTACATCCTGAGCTTGACCGACGCGGACCCTTCGCTCGACGCGATGGAGCGACCGATCTGTTTCGTCGGACACAGTCACGTGCCGTTGACGGTGATGCGGTTCCGCGAAGCTCCCTCGCAGACGGCCTACACCTACGACGAAGAAGTGGACCTGAGCGACACGACCTGTGCGCTCATGAACGTCGGAAGCGTCGGCCAGCCGCGCGACGAGAACCCGCGCACCGCGTTCGCGATCTACGACACCGAGACGCGCGTGGCTCGCCTGCTGCGCGAGGACTACGACGTCACGCGCGAGTCGCAGCGCATCCTCGACGCGGGGCTACCGGACGTGCTCGCGGAACGCCTGCACATGGGCGTCTGAGCCCGCAGCGTTCCCGCTAGGACTCGCGCAAGTAGTCGAGCTCGCTCGGCAGGTGCTCGAGCCCGTTCTCGCCGAGGGCGCTCTCGAACAGCAGCCGGATGTCGCGCAGCGGACGCTCGTCCCCGCGGAACACGAACGACTCCTCGCGCGGGTTGGACCCCACGGTCACGAGCAGCTCGAGGATCGAACCGGCGTTGCAGCGCTTGTTCGCGACCTCCATCTCGACCGGCGTCCCGTGGTGGTTGACGATCCCGACCACGAGGGCGGCGGGACGCGCGTGCAGCGCGAGTCCGTCGCTCAGGGACACCTCGAGCTCCTGCACGTTGGTGTACTCGGGAAGCAGGTCCTCCGCGACGGACACACCGTTCTGGAGCATGCGGTGCGCCCAGTACAGGAACGTGTTCAGCGTCACGCGCTCGACGTCGCATCGGTCGATGACCTGCGCGAGTCGCTGCTTGGCTTCCTCGCTGCGCGTCTCGTTCTCGTGACGCTCGGCGAAGTGGGCGAGGTACGTGACGGCCTCGAGCAGGTGCAGCGCGGCCGAGGCGTGACCCCGGAGGCGCGGCAGCCGAGCGTCCTTGCCCTCGAGCACCGTGTTCTGGACGTGCGTGTCGTAGGTCGACTGCAGGTTGTGGACGGTCGACTCGTACACCCGCGCGCGGGCCTCGGTGCAGACCGCGGAGAAGAACTTGTGGCGCTCCTCGGCATCCGCGATCTGGCGCACACCGGTCTCCGCCACCATCGCCGCCGCCTGCAGGTACTTGGTCGCGACCTCGGCGATCTTCTGCTCTTCGTGCAGGAGCTCCGCCTCGCCCACCGTCCGCGGCAGCTGGCGGCGCACGGTGACGGCGTAGAAGTTCGACTCCGGGAACGCCTCGGGCGTGATCTCGACGCCGAGCTCGCTGGTCTCCTCGCGAATGGCCTCGAGGAGCTGGATCGCGCTCATACGCAGGAACGTCTGCCCCTCTCGCAGCGCGGCCTCCGCCTCGGTCCGGGCCTCGTCGCTCTCCCACATGTCGCGTCCGTAGGACGCCATGCGGCCGAGCACGTGGCTGATGCTGTAGCCCGAGTACGCGAACCAGCGCAGGGAGGCGATCAGCTCGGTGAGATAGGCGTAGGTCCGGTTGTAGCGCGCGCCGTAGTCGTCGAGGAAGGACTCGAGGTCGTCCGCCTCGCTGATGAGCTGGAAGTAGTGCTTCTTGGTCCAGCAGACGTCCGGCGCACCGGCTCCGTCCTGGGCCAGGAGGGTGTTCGAGAGCTTGAAGAACACCTCTCCCTGGGTCTGTACCAGCCCGGCGAACTGACGTTCGTCGACCTGCTCCTTCAGCTTCGTCTCTGTCATGGACCCACCCGGGCGACCGTCTCCTGCACCCGGACTCGGCACGGCGAGGGGGGCATCTTAACAGCCCCTGGGGCCCGACGAGGACGAGGCGGCCCTTTTGCCGGGTGGGCTCAAGACCGGGCCCCTGGGACTCCGACGGAGAAGGCGCCCGGAAAGGCCCCTCAGGGCCCCTCGGGCAGGAACCGCACCCCCGTCCCCCGCACCGCAAGAGAGGCCCGCCATTTCTGCCGAGCGCTGCCTGGAGACCTACCTCCAGGAAATCAACGAAGTCCCCCTTCTCTCCGCCGACGAGGAGAAGGAGCTCGGACGCCGCATCCAAGCCGGGGACCTGGCCGCGCGGGAGCACCTCATCCGTGCCAACCTCCGCCTGGTCGTCTCCATCGCCAAGATGTACTCGGAGCGCGGTCTGACCCTCCAGGATCTGATCGCCGAGGGGAACATCGGCCTGCTCAAGGCGGCCGAGAAGTTCGACCCGGAGGCCGGGTGCCGCTTCTCGACCTACGGATCCTGGTGGATCAAGCAGGCGATCCGGCGGGCCCTGACGAACACTGTCCACTCGGTCCGCGTCCCGGGCTACATGGCGGAGCTGATCAGCAAGTGGCGCCTGGTGGGCCGCGAGCTGCAGTACCGCATGGGTCGGACGCCGACCGTCGAGGAGGTCGCGCGCGAGCTCGGCATCCCGCCGGAGAGCTGGAAGCTGCTGAAGCAGACGATCCAGAACTCGGGCAACGGGAACCAGATCTCGCTGGACGTGATGACGAACACCCAGGAGACGGTCGAGGACCCCAAGCTGCCGGCCCCGGACGAGGAGATCCAGCAGGCCGACCTGCTCGAGCGCCTCAAGGGCCTCCTGGACTCGATCGACGACCGGGAAGCGACCATCCTGCGCCTGCGCTACGGCCTCGGGCAGGGACAGGAGCCGATGACGCTGAAGGAGATCGGTCGCATCGTCGGGCTCACGAGGGAGCGGGTCCGCCAGATCGAGCGCGAGACGCTCGCGAAGCTCCACCGGGTCATGGGGGAACGAGACGCTTAGGCCCCGGCACGCGGACGGCTTGCCCCAGCCGCGTGTCGGGACCTAGGCTCTCCCTCCCCGCGACCCTCCATGCCGCCTCCCCGCTCCGACTCGGGGATGCCGGCCGACGAGCTCCCCGTGGTCGCCCCCACGCGGACGCCCGCGCCCGGCACCCCTCTCTACGTGCACGTCCCGTTCTGCGTGGTGAAGTGCACCTACTGTGACTTCTTCTCGGTCGCGAGCCGCCCCGAGGACGACTTCACGGACGACGTCGAGGCGCTCCTGGCGGAGGCTGCGGCGCGCGCTCCCCGGGAACCGACCTCGGTCTTCCTCGGCGGGGGGACGCCTTCGTTCCTCCCCGAAGAGCTCCTGCGAAGGCTGCTTCGCGGCCTGCAGGAAGCCAGCGACTTCCAATCATCTGCCTCGGAAGTGACCGTCGAGTGCAATCCGGAGAGCCTGACGCTGGCCAAGGCCCGGGCGTTGCGCGAGGAGGGCGTGACGCGGCTCTCCATCGGACTGCAGAGCCTGGAACCCCGGATCCTCGAGCTCTTCGACCGCCCCCACGAGCCGGAGGACGCGTTCCGGGCCTACGAGGCCGCGCGCGAAGCGGGCTTCGAGGACGTCAACCTCGACGTGATCTACGGGGTGCCGGGTCAGGAGCTCGCGACCTGGGAGCGGGACCTGGAGCGGCTGCTCTCCGTGGGACCGGACCACGTGAGCGCCTATTCCCTGGCCTTCGAGCCCGGCACCGCGCTGACCAAGGACCTGGAGAGCGGACGACTCGAGCGGCTGCCCGAGGAGGTGGAGCTGGCCTTCTTCGAGCAGACGCGCGCTCGCCTCGAGGGAGCCGGCCTGGAGGCCTATGAGGTCTCCAACTTCGCCATGAAGGACCATCGTTGTCGCCACAACGAGAACTACTGGAGCAACGGCCCCTACGTCGGGCTGGGCCCCGGAGCGGTCAGCAAGCTCGGCGCGACCCGTTTCGGGAACCCCCGCTCGGTCCCCCGCTGGCGCGCGTCGATCGCGAGCGGGGCGTTTCCGGCGAGCTGGGAGGAGACCCTCTCGCCACTGGAGGAGCTCGGCCAGACCTGGTGGCTCGGGCTCCGGACCCGCGACGGGATCGAGCCTGCCACCGCGCGCAGGACCGCCGGCTGGTCCGGGGAGGCGGACCCGATGGAAGCCCGCGCGCGGGAGCTCGCGTCCCTCGGAATGCTGGCGCGGGAGAACGGCCGCTGGAGCCTGACGGCCCGCGGGCTTCCGCTCGCCGACGCGGTCACCGCGCGCTTCCTCGCGGATCCTGATCCGGCGGCCTCGGGACAGGGACGCATGGGGGGTTAGACTCCCCGGCTCGATGGGGCAGCAAAACGAGGACACGCCGAAGGGCAAGGACCGCTCCAAGGCCAAGGCCCCGAGGCGCGCCAAGCCCGCGAAGCCGCGCGGCCCGAGGACCCTCGGAGGCTTCTTCCTGCGGGGCATCGTGACCCTGCTGCCGGTCGTCCTGACGCTCGTCGTCTTCGGGCTGCTCTATCAGATGATCGACCGGTACGTGACCGGTCCCATCAACGGAGCGATCTACTGGTCGCTCGAGCGCAACACGCTGGGCTGGAACGGGCTGGACCGCCTCGGCATCGACCCGCTCGCGCTCGACTACCTGGACGAGGACCTCCTGCCGGCCGAGGTGCGCGAGTTCGCGAAGGATCGTCCCTGGACCGACAAGTACGTCCAGGAGCAGCTCGCGATCCACCGCGAACCGCACCTCGACTTCTTCCGCGACCTCGAGAAGCTCGGGATCAACGGCAAGAAGCTGCGTGCGGACGTGGTCGGCGTGGTGCACCCGATCTTCGGCGTGCTGATATCGCTGCTCCTGGTCCTGTGGCTCGGGTGGCTCGTCGGGGGCTTCGTCGGGCGCAAGCTCGTGAAGAGCATGGACCAGGCGATGCACGTCATCCCGGTCGTGAAGTCCGTCTACCCGTACTCGAAGCAGCTGGTCGAGTTCTTCTTCGCGGAGAAGAAGCTCGAGTTCGACACGGTCGTCGCGGTGCCCTATCCGAGCCCTGGCATCTGGTCCATCGCGTTCGTCACCGGCGATTCGATGCGCACCGTACGCGACTCGACCGGGCTGGACCTGATCACGTGCTTCGTACCGTCGTCGCCCATGCCGATGACCGGGTACACGATCTTCGTCGAGGGTCGCAAGGCGATCCCGCTCCCCATGAGCGTCGACGAAGCGCTGCGCGTGACGATGACCGGCGGCGTTCTGATTCCACCGGGCGAGAAGATGCCCACGGACACCACGAGCATCCCGCCCGAAGAGAACGACACCGACGACTCATGAGCTTCATCGATCGCCTGGACGCTCTCGTGCTCGAACGCGGAACGCCGGCGATGGTCGGAATCGACCCGCACCTCGCCCTCTTGCCGGAGGAGTTCGGCAAAGCGCGCGACACGAACGCACCGCGCGCCGAGCGCGCCGAGGCGGTCACGCGCTTCTGCGTCGAGCTGCTCGACCTCGTCCACGAACGCGTCGCGGTGGTGAAGCCACAGAGCGCGTTCTTCGAGCTGCTCGGAGCGGACGGCGTCCAGGCCTTCGAGACCGTCTGTCGACACGCGCGCTCGCTCGGCCTGCTGGTCGTCGGCGACGTGAAGCGCGGCGACATCGCGTCGACCGCGGCCGCCTACGCCGAGAGCTTCCTGGCGCCCGATCCCGCGCACGGGACGCCGCTGTGCGACGCGATCACCGTCAGCCCGTACCTCGGTGCGGACACGCTCGAGCCCTTCGTCGACACCTGCCGCAAGACCGGCGGCGGCATGTACGTGCTGGTGCGCACGTCGAACCCCGGCAGCGGGGTGTTCCAGGAGCACGGCTCGCCTCCGCTCTGGAGCGTGGTGGGCGAGGCGCTCGAGCGCGCCGGCAGCGACCTGATGGGGGAGTGCGGTCTGTCGTCGATCGGCGCCGTCGTCGGAGGCACGCATCCGGAGGAGCTGCGCACGATTCGTGCGGCGCTTCCGAACACGCCGTTCCTCATCCCAGGCTTCGGAGCCCAGGGCGCGGGCGCGGAGGAGATCGCGGGCGGCTTCCCCGACGCGAGCCAGCCCCTGCGCGGCGGCGTGGTGAACTCCTCCCGCGGCATCGCGTTCGCCTGGCGCAAGCACGAGGGCCTGCACTGGAAGGACGCTTCGTCGCGCGCCCTGGACGAGATGAACGACGAGCTCGTGCGCGCCCTGGGCGTCTCGGGCTGAGGGTCCGGTCGGTGGCGCACGTCGAGCTCTCGCACCTCCCCGCGGACGCGACCGGCCTGGCGGACTGGGCGAAGGCGGCTCTCGCGAACCGCCCCGCGCCGCCGTCGCTCCCGGGCATGCGCGTGCCGAAGTCGCTGGACGACTTCGTTCCGGTCGGCGAGCGTTTCGACGTCGACGCGCGCCGCGAGCTCGCGCAGCTGCTCGAAGAGGCCCTGACGCAGCGCGAGCCACACGTGCACGTCGTCGACGCGGTGCGCTCTCTCGAGCATCCGGAAGCCGCGATGGTGATCGCCGGCCAGCAGCCCGGCTTCCTCGGCGGGCCGCTCTACAACGTCTACAAGGCGATCCACGCGATCCGGCTGGCGCGCGCCCTCGCGGAGCGCTGGGGCGTACCGGTGGTGCCGACGTTCTGGAACCACGCCGACGACCACGACATCGCCGAGGTCCACCACCTGTGGGTTCGGAACCCGAACCTCGACCTGCGCAAGGTCTCTCTCGCGGGGATGTCCTCGGGTCGCCTGCCGTTCTCGCGCATCCACTTCGACGCCGAGACGCACCGACTCGAGAGCACGGCCGAGCTGCTGCGGCAGAACCTCTGGGACTGCGCCGCGCGCGAGCCCGCGATCGAGCTGTTCCTTCCGCGCGACGGAGAGACCTTCGCCAGCGCCTTCACGCGCGTCCTGCTCGAGCTCTTCGGCGAGGACGGACTGGTCGTCGTCGAACCCGACTGGATTCGTCGGCCGCTCTCGTCCGCCCTCGCGCACGTCGTCGTTCAAGACGTGGGGGAGTCGCTCGAAGAAGGTTCTCGTCGTCTGGAGGCCGCCGGCTCCACGGTCGCGATCGACCCGGCCACCGCGGCCCTCGTGTTTCGCATCGAAGACGGCAAGCGCCGCGCGCTGCGACTCGCCCCCGGCGGCTTCCGCTTCGACGGAGAGGAAGGCATGCGCACGGCCGTCGAGCTCGCGGCGGAGATCGTGGTCGATCCCGAGGAGTTCAGTCCCGGCGCGCTGCTCCGTCCACTGGTGCAGGACCTCGCGCTCCCGAGCGTCGCCTACGTCGGTGGCTGGGGAGAGCTCGCGTACCACGCGCAGCTCCCGCCGCTGCGCGATCGCGCCGGCGTCGAGCGCACCGCGTTCGTCCCGCGCCTGTCGGCGACCGTCGTCGATCCCCCCGCGCAGCAGTCGCTCGCCAAGCTCGAGCTGAGCCCGTCCGAAGCGCTGGCCGCGCGCGGACGACTGGGAGAGGACGAGACGGAGGAGACGAGCAACGCGGCAGCGGATTCGCTGCGCGCTCTCGCCGATCAGGTGCGTCGTGACGTGGTCGCCCAGAGAGGGACGCTCGCGGAGCTCGACCGCGGACTCGCCGGTCAGTTGAAGAAGGTGGCGGATCAGGCTGCGACGCCGCTCGAGAAGCTCGCGCAGAAGGCGGATCGAGTGGCCGCGAACGCGAGTGGACGCGGGCGGCGACACCACAGACGTCTGAACAGCTCGCTGTTCCCGCGCGAACTTCCGCAGGAGCGCGTACAGGGAACGCTCGAGGTGGTCGGGCGCTTCGGAACGGACTGGCTGCGGACCGTGACGCAGGAGGTCGACCCGCTGCCGACCGAACACCTGCTCCTCTCGCTGGAGGAAGGAGACGACGCATGAAGCTCGACGCCCTCGTGATCGGAGCCCACCCGGACGACGCCGAGATCTCCCTGGGGGGGACGATCCTGAAGCTGGTCGCCGAAGGGAAGCGCGTCGGGGTGCTGGACCTCACGCGCGGCGAGATGGGCACGCGCGGAACGGCGGAGGATCGCGACGCGGAGACGCGCGCCGCCACGGAGCTGCTCGGGCTCTCTTACCGAGGGAACCTCGAGCTGCCGGACGGGCGAGTCGTCGCCGACGTCCCCTCGCGCGAGAAGCTCGCGCGGGTCCTGCGCGAGACGCAGCCGGACTGGGTCTTCGCGCACCACCCGGAGGACCTGCACCCGGACCACTCGGCCTGCGGACGGCTCGCGCGCGAGGGCTGGTACCTCTCGGGGCTCCGCCGCCTGGCGGAGGAGGCGGGTGGGCCTCCCGCGCGCCGGCCGAAGCGCCTGTTCCACTTCCTCGGGCACGTGCCGTTCGACCCCACCTTCGTCGTCGACGTGTCCGCCCAGTGGGAGCGGAAGGCGGACGTGATCCGCTGCTACGCCTCCCAGCTCCAGCCGGACGGGGACCAGGACCGCGGGGAGCACTTCCTGTTCGGCGCGGACATCCTCGCCCGCGCGGAGACCAAGGCGCGCTTCTTCGGCGAGCTGATCTCCGCGCGCTTCGGGGAGCCGCTCTTCCACCAGGGCCCGCTGCCCTTCGGGGACCCGCTCGCGGTCTAGCGACGCGTTCCCCGAAAGGGCGCAACCGGCGCGAGCGCCGTCCGTCCTCCCCGTGGCGGGTGGGGGGTCGGGATGGACGCGCGAAATCCAGCGGCGGAGGGACGTGGAAGGACTGTGGATAACCCGAGGACTCCTCGTGGAGAATCCCGGGGCCTCCGGAAGCGGCAGCGGCGTGAAGCCCGTAGCTCCGCTTCCCACCGTTCGTCCACAACTGTGGAGAACCTGCACAAGCCCCAGCTGCCGGCCGCAGTGGGGGCCGTCGCCCGCTACAATGCGAACCCGATGCGTCGTCTCGCACTGATCAACCAGAAGGGTGGTGTCGGCAAGACCACCACGAGCGTCAACCTGGGCGCCGCCCTGGCGGAAGCCGGGCAGCGCGTGGTCGTGTGCGACCTCGACCCGCAAGCCAACCTCACGCTGCACCTCGGCATCGGCCTCGACGAAGGGGCCGCCACGACCTACCGGGTCCTGCTCGGGCAGGCGGAGGTCGCGGACGCGGTGGTCGACACCACGACGCCGGGCCTGCGCGTCCTGCCGACGGACATCGACCTGTCCGGCGCGGAGATGGAGCTCGCCGGCGCCTTCGGCCGCGAGACGCTGCTGCGCGACGCGATCGACCGCTGGGAACAGGCCTACCGCGACGAGCACGGGGAGGCGCCGGCCGACTTCCTGATCCTCGACTGTCCGCCCAGTCTCGGGCTGCTCGCCGTCAACGGCCTCGCGGCCGCCAACGAGGTGCTGCTGGTCGTGCAGACGCAGTTCTTCGCGCTGCAGGGCCTCACGAAGCTGATGGAAGTGGTGGAGCTCGTGAAGTCCCGCATCCAGCCGGACCTCGACGTCACCGGCATCGTGGCCTGCCTCTACGACAGTCGTCTGCGCCTCGCGCGCGAGGTCCTAGGCGAGATTCGCAAGTACTTCCCGGGGCTCGTCTTCCGTCAGACGATCGGGACGAACGTGAAGCTGGCCGAGGCCCCGAGCTTCGGGCAGACGATCCTCCAGTACGCGCCCCAGTCGCCGGGAGCGAAGGACTA
>CAZDYS010000025.1:0-3684 GCA_964509445.1 uncultured Planctomycetaceae bacterium | reverse complement strand
CCGTGCCGCAGCCCTCGAGCCCGTCGGATCCCGGTGCCGCCCCGTCGAGCGACACGACGTCCTCGACGCCTCCGCACGCGGCTCCCGAGCCCTCTCCGCACGCTGGCAACGCCTAGCTCGCGTCCGATGGAGCAGCCGCTCTCGATCGGGATCCTGTGCCATCCCACCTACGGGGGATCCGGCGTGGTGGCCAGCGAGCTCGCGCTCACGCTGGCGGAGCGCGGACACGCCGTCCACCTCTTCTCCCACCGCGTGCCGCCGCGACTCGCCGTCTCCCCGGGGCCGGTGCGCGTGCACGTGAGCCAGGGGCTGCCGTACCCGCTGTTCTCCTCGACCCCGCACGACCTGGCGATCACGTCGAGCATCCTCGAGCTGCACCGCACGCACGGACTCGACGTCCTGCACGCCCACTACGCGCTTCCCCACGCGCTGTCGGCCATGGTGGCCCGGTCCGCCGCCCAGACGGACGACACCCGCCGTCCTCCGCGCGTGGTCACCACGCTGCACGGCACGGACATCACCATCGTCGGGAGCGACCCCTCCTACGCGCCGCTGACCCAGTACCTGATCACCGCCTCGGACGCGGCGACCGCGGTCTCGAAATCGCTCGCCGCGGACACGGAGCGCGCTTTCTGCACGCGCACGGGGAGCGCGTGCTCGATCGACGTCATCCCCAACTTCGTGGACGCTGAGCGCTTCCACCCGCGGGCGGGCTGCGACGAGCTGCCCGCACATCGACCCCCGGAGGCCGTCCACGTCTCCAACTTCCGCCCGGTGAAGCGGGTTCCGTGGCTCGTCGAGGCGTTCGCACGCGCCACGCAGGGCACCGAGGCCCGGCTGACCCTGGTGGGGGACGGTCCGGACCGCGCGCCGGCCGAGCGCCTCGTGGACACGCTCGGGATCGCGGACCGCGTGCAGTTCCTGGGCATGCGGGACGCGCTGCCGGAGCTCCTCGCCCCGGCGGACGTGTTCCTGCTCGCGAGCTCGGAGGAGTCCTTCGGCCTCAGTGCCCTGGAGGCGATGTCCTGCGGTGTCCCCGTCGTCGCGACTTCCGTCGGAGGCGTGCCGGAGGTCGTGGACGCGGGACGCACGGGACTGCTCGCGCCTCCGGACGACCAGAAGGGATACGCCGAAGCGCTGCGCACCCTGCTGGTCGACCGCGCACTCGCGGAGCGGATGGGACGGGCGGCGCGGCAGACCGTGCTCGAGCGCTACACGCGTGAGCACGTGGTCACGCACTACGAGGACCTCTACCGGCGCGTGTTGTCGCACGACGAGGACCCCGTGTGCGCCGAGACCGCCGGTTCGACGGACACCTGAGCTCGATGCGCGTCCATCTGGACCACAACGCGACCACGCCGCTGCGTCCGGAAGCGCGGGCCTGCTGGATCGAGGTCAGCGACGCGCTGCGCGGGAACCCCTCGAGCCTGCACGCGGGCGGGCGCGCGGCGCGCGCGATCGTCGACGAGGCACGGGAGCGCGTCGCGGCCGCTCTCGGAGTTCACGAGGAGGAGATCTTCTTCACCTCGGGCGGGACGGAATCGAACCATCTCGCGCTGCACGGCGGCCTGCGCGGCCCGGGCCCTCTGGTGACCACGCCGGTGGAGCACTCGTCGGTCCTCGAGACGGTTCGCGCCCTGGGCGCGGAGCGGGAGGTCCGCTGGCTGCCCGTCGGGCAGGACGGAGTCCCGGAGGTCGACGAGAGCTCCTGGCAGGGGCACGAGCCGCCGGCCCTGGTCTCGATCATGTCCGCCAACAACGAAACCGGGGCGATCACGGACGTGTCCCGTGTTCGGGAGACGCTCGAGAACGCGGGCCTTCGCCCGACGCTCCATACCGACGCGGTCCAGGCTCTCGGGCGTCTCCCGCTCGATCTGACCGCCTCCGGAGCGGATCTCGCTTCCTTCTCTCTGCACAAGGTGGGCGGGCCGGTTGGCGTGGGCGTGCTCTGGCGCCGACGCGGGACGCCGTTCGAACCCGTCGTGCGCGGAGGAGGGCAGGAACAAGGTGTCCGTCCGGGCACCGAGAACGTGGCGGGCATCGCGGCCGGAGCCCTCGCGCTCGAGCTCGCCGTGCAGGAGCAACCGACCTACGCGGAACGGACCGCCGCGCTCACGCGCGCTCTGTGGAGCACCCTTCTCGAAGCAGATCACGAACTGCGACTCCTGGGACCCGCGATCGACGCACCGCGCCTCCCCAACACCTTGTGCGTGCGCCTTCCGCAAACGGACGGTCGCGTGCTCGTCACGCGGCTCGACCTGGAAGGCGTGGAGGCGAGCGCGGGATCCGCGTGCGCGAGCGGTTCGCTCGAACCGTCGCACGTCTTGCGCGCGATGGGATACGACGACGAGACCGCACGATCCGGGCTGCGGTTGTCCCTTGGACGAACGTCGTCGCGCGACGAGTGCGACCACGCAGCACGCGTGTTGAAAAAACTCGTGGCCGCGTCGCGCGCAAGCTGAGTGTTCTTCGTCGCGTCGTGGAGAACGACTACGAGATTGCTTATCTGGCCGTTGACGCATGCAGGCTTCGACGTACCATGCGCGGGCCTCGAAGACAGCGCACGCGACTCGCACCGCGTCCCTCGGACGCAGCCCATCGCGGCCCGCACGACGCTGCTCTTCGACGCATCGATTCCTCGCGACTTAACAAGCCACTGGGCCATCAACACGGAGTGGTTTTCGTCCAGCGAATCGATTCGCGGACTCGTCTCGGGCTACCGGACTAGCTCGAGTCTCGCACGTTTCGTCAGGAAACCCTCTCCCTGCTCACGCGCCGCTCACCGCGGCCCGATCGCCTGCCCCGATGGAGCATCCCGTTCCCGATGTGCCCCCGAAGCGTCCCGACGACGCTTCCCGTCGTGACGACGACGCGGCACTCCGCGAGATCTGGGAACGTGTGCAGGGCATCTGCTTCGGCAAGGTCCGCCGCGAACAGTACGAGACCTGGTTCCGCCGCACGGCTCTCGTGTCGGCCGAGGACCGCGTCGCCTGCATCGCCGCCCACAACGCGTTCACGCGCGACTGGCTGACGCGCTACTACCTCGACGTGCTGCAGGAGAGCGTCGAAGAGGTGCTGGGTACCGCGCACGAGATCCGCATCGTCGTCGATCCCGAGCGCACCGCGGACCTCGCGGGCAAGTCGGCCGACGCGACGCACGCGGAGGAAGCGCCCCGGAGCCAAGAAGCCTCCCCTTCCACGGAAGGCCCGGCCTACGGACATCCTGGCCACGTGAGCGGGGACCTGCTCCGGCCGGCACCGCGGCGCGGGAAACGCGCCTCCCTGCCGAACGCTCGCTCGCTCGGCGATCGGCCGCGCTCCGATCGCGGTCCGACCGGGCTGCTCGACGCGAGCGACGTCTCCCTCAACGCCACGTATCGCTTCGACAGCTTCGTGGTGGGGCCCTGCAACCGCTTCGCGCACGCCGCCTGCATGGGCGTCGCCGAGAACCCGGGCAGCATCTACAACCCGCTGTTCCTGCACGGATCGGTCGGCCTCGGCAAGACGCACCTCCTGCAGAGCCTGTGTCGGTCGATCCTCGCGCGCGACGCCGGAGCCCGCATCCTCTACCTGTCGTGCGAGACGTTCGTGAACCACTTCATCAGCGCGCTCGAGAACGGCGACCTGGCGAAGTTCCGCACGAAGTACCGCAACGTCGACCTGCTCGTCGTGGACGACATCCAC
>CAZDYS010000024.1:0-18190 GCA_964509445.1 uncultured Planctomycetaceae bacterium | reverse complement strand
CCCACACGCGCTCGAGCGAGGCGGGCTCGCGCGCGGCCTCGCGGGCCGCCTCCGCCGCGCGCCGCTCGGCGACGACCGCCGAGAGCTCGGCGATCCGCTCCTTCGCACCGACCTGCGCGCGCTCGTTCAGGAACGCGAACAGCTCCGCCCACACGACCTCCGCCTCGGCGTACTTCTCCCCCAGTGACTGCACGCCGGAGACGCCGCGGCCCTCGGGGAGGAACGAGGAGGCGAGACCCTCGGGCAGCGCCGCGGCGATCGGGCGCCACTCCTGTTCCTGCGGACGCGCGGAGGTGAACCACACGGGCCGCGTGACCGCGGGCGCGGCGTCCTCCAGCCAGGTCTCGGTCGCTCCGTACAGGTGGAAGATCTCCGACACCGAGAACGCCGCGAGGCCGTCCAGGAGCAGCGGATGCGTCGCGGCCACGTGGAGCGCGATCCCGGCCCCGAACTCCGACCCGACGACCACGACCGGTCGCGTCGGGTGGTTCTCGTGCACCCACTCCAGCGCACCGATCAGGTCGAGCTTGACGCTGCCCGGGTCGCGCGGCGTCGTCGCGTAGCGCGCGGTCTGGTTCTTCGCACCGACGCCGGCGTTGCCCACGCGCAGATCGATGGAGAGGCAGTTGAAGCCCTTGCGGCAGAGCCTGGGGGCGATGTCGGCGTACTGCTCGAGCGACTTCCGCGAGTCGTGCACCAGGACCAGCATCGGCGCCTCGGGCTCCGGGTTGCGGAGGTAGAGGCGCGCGAAGACCTTCGTCCCGTCCGAGGCGTCCAGCCACAGCTTGTCCGAGCGCACGTTGCGCCGCCGGTCCTGGGCCGGCGCGAGCGTCGACAGGCACAGGAGGAACCCGAGGAGGAGGAACGAGCG
The DNA here is from genome assembly GCA_964509445.1 of uncultured Planctomycetaceae bacterium. Classification (GTDB taxonomy): domain Bacteria; phylum Planctomycetota; class UBA1135; order UBA1135; genus CAZDYS01. The sequence continues at coordinate 17,319 of CAZDYS010000024.1, read as the reverse complement.
CAGCAGTCGAGGTCTCATGCGGAACGGTACGGGTCGAACGACGGGCCGTGAGCGCGGATCGAGCGGGGCCGAGGAGCCTCGCCGGCGCCTCCGGAGGGGCGGCTGGCCCGCGGCTGCTAGACTATCGGCCATGGCGCTCGGATCCTTCCACCCGACCGTCCGAACCTGGTTCGCGGAGACCCTGGGGGAGCCGACCCCGCCCCAGGTCTCCGGGTGGCCGCACATCGCGAGGGGCGAGCACGTCCTGATCGCGGCCCCGACCGGCTCGGGCAAGACGCTCGCTGCCTTCCTGTGGGCGCTGGACGGGTTGCTGCGACAGGGGCACGAGCTCGAGGACGCGACCCAGGTCCTCTACGTCTCCCCGCTCAAGGCGCTGGGCAACGACGTCCAGAAGAACCTGACCGGGCCGTTGACCGAGCTCGCGGCGCGCGACGCGACGCTGCCGGAGGTCCGCGCCGTCGCGCGCAGCGGCGACACGCCCGCCTCCGAGCGCGCCGGCATGCTGCGCCGCCCGCCGCACATCCTGGTCACGACGCCCGAGAGCCTGCACATCCTGCTGACCTCCGACGGGGGCCGGGGTCTCCTCCGCAACGTCCGCACGGTGATCGTCGACGAGATCCACGCGCTCGTCGGCGACAAGCGCGGCTCCCACCTGGCCCTCTCGCTGGAGCGGCTGGACGCGCTCGTGGAAGAGCAGGGCCGCCGCTTGCAGCGGATCGGACTGTCGGCGACGCAGAAGCCGATCGAGGCGGTCGCGAACTTCCTGGTCGGTGCGGGCAGGACCTGCACGACCATCGACGAGGGACACCTGCGCGCGATCGACCTGGCCGTGGAGATCCCCCCCTCCCCGCTCGGGGCCGTCTGCTCCCACGAGACCTGGGGCGAGATCTACGAGCGGATCGCGACGCTGATCTCCGAGCACCGGTCGACCCTGGTGTTCGTCGGCACGCGCAAGCTGTCGGAACGCGTGGGCGCCGAGCTCGCGAAGCGCTTCGGCGAGGAGGCCATCGCCTGTCACCACTCCAGCCTGTCGAAGGAGCGTCGGCTCGACGCCGAGGCGCGGCTGAAGGCCGGGCGACTGTCGGCCCTGGTGGCCACGGCCTCGCTCGAGCTCGGCATCGACGTCGGCGACATCGACCTGGTCGTCCAGGTCGGGACCACGCGCTCCATCGCGAACATGCTGCAGCGCGTCGGCCGGGCGGGCCACGGCGTGGGGCGCGTGCCGAAGGGGCGCGTCTTCCCGCTGACCGAGGACGAGCTCGTCGAGGCCGCGGCGCTCCTGCGGGCGGTCCAGCGCAAGGACCTGGACGTCACGCCGGTGCCGGTCGCGCCGCTCGACATCCTGGCCCAGGCCATCGTGGCCGCCTGCGTGCCCGAGACCTGGGAGCTCGACGCGCTGTTCGCGCGGATTCGGCGCGCCTGGCCCTACCGCGACCTCCCGCGCGAGGACTTCGACGCCGTGATCGGCCTGCACACCGAGGGGCGCCGCGCCCTCCTGCACCTCGACGGCGTCGGAGGCCGGCTGCGCGCGACCCGTCGCGCGCGCATGCCCGCGATCACCTCGAGCGGCGCGATCCCCGACACCACGCAGTACCGCGTGCTCGAGGAGCCGCACGGCACGCTGATCGGGCACCTGGACGAGGACTTCGCCGTCGAGTCCTCGAGCGGCGACATCTTCCAGCTCGGCAACACGTCCTGGCGCGTGCTCAAGGTCGGCCGCGGCGTGATGCACGTCGCCGACGCCCAGGGAGCTCCGCCCTCGCTTCCCTTCTGGATCGCCGAGGCGCCGTCTCGCTCCCGCGAGCTGTCCGAGGCCGTCGGCGTCGTCCGCGAGCTCGCCCACGGCGAGGGTGGCCAGGAACGGCTGATCGAGGACTGCTCCTTCTCGCCGGAAGCCGCCCGCGAGATCGTGAGCTACGTCGCGGACGGAGCGCGCGCGCTCGGTGCGATCCCGACGGTCCAGCGGCTCGTCCTGGAGCGCTTCTTCGACGAGTCCGGCGGGATGCAGCTGGTCCTCCACGCCCCCTTCGGCGGGCGGATCAACCGGGCCTTCGGGCTCGCGCTGCGGAAGCGCTTCTGCCGCAGCTTCGGGTTCGAGCTGCAGGCGGCCGCGAACGAGGAGTCGATCGTGATCTCGCTCGGCCCCCAGCACTCCTTCCCGCTCGAGGAGGTGTTCGACTACCTCCACCCCGCCACGGTCGAGGACACCCTGCGCCAGGCGATCCTGCCCACCCCGATGTTCGAGGCGCGCTGGCGCTGGAACGTGACGCGCTCGCTCGTCGTCGAGCGCTTCCAGGGCGGCCGACGCGTCCCCGCTCCGCTCCTGCGGATGCGCGCGGACGACCAGCTCGTGCAGGCCTTCCCGGACGTCGTCGCCTGCGGCGAGACGCTGCCGCCCGGAGACCTCCCGATCCCCCAGGACCACCCGCTCGTGCGGCAGACCATCGAGGACTGCCTGCGCGAGGCGATGGACGTGGACGGGCTCGTCGAGGTGCTGCAGGGACTGAAGAGCGGCGCGATCGAACGCGTGGCGATCGACACGCCGGAGCCCTCGCCCTTCGCGCGCTCGATCCTGAACGCACGCCCCTACGGGTTCCTCGACGACGCTCCGCTCGAGGAGCGCCGGACCCAGGCCGTGCTCTCGCGGCGCGTGATCGACCGACGTTCGCAGGAGACCATCGGCAAGCTCGATCCGGTCGCCGTCGAGACCGTCCGCGAGCAGGCCTGGCCGGATCCGCGTAGCGCCGAGGAGGTGCACGAGGCGCTCCTGTGGATGGGCTACGTCACCGCGACCGAGGCGGAGCCCTGGCGCGCCTGGATCGAGGAGCTCGAGACGGCCGGACGCGTGACGCTCGAGGGGGACCGCTGGTTCGCCGCCGAGGCGACCCGCGACCCGAAGGCGGTGCTGCGCGGCCGCATGGAGGCGCTCGGCCCGGTCGTCGACGTCGACGACCCGCTGCTCTACGAGCTCGAGCGAGACGGCGTCGTGCTGCGCACCGAGCTGGACGGGCGGGAGGCCTGGTGCGACCGCCGCCTGCTGGCGCGCGTGCAGCGCCTGACGCTCGAGGCCCTGCGCCGCGAGATCGAGCCGGTGATGACGCAGGACTACCTCGCGTTCCTCGGACACTGGCAGCACGTGGCGGCTCCGGCGCGCCTCGACGGCCCCGCCGGCGTCGCCTCCGCGATCGAGAAGCTCGCGGGCTGGGAAGCGCCGACGGCGGCCTGGGAGAAGGAGCTCCTGGCGCCGCGGCTCGAGGGCTACCGACCCGAGTGGCTCGACCAGCTCGCGTTCCAGGGGGCCTTCGTCTGGGGCCGTCTGTGGGGCAGCAGCAAGGCGGCCCTGCGGGCGACGCCGATCACGCTGCTCCCGCGCGCGGAGCTCGACGCCTGGCTCGCGCTCGCGCCCCCGGTGGAGCCGGCGGAGCTGTCCTGGCAGGCCCAGCGCATCCACGACGAGCTCGCGACGCGCGGCGCCCTGTTCGCCGACGACCTCACGCGCTCGACCACCGACGGAGCGATGCTCCCGAGCGACGTGGAGCGCGGACTCGAGGAGCTGATCTCCCTGGGGCTCGTGACCTCGGACTCCTTCGTCTCGCTGCGCCAGCTCCTGCGCCCCGCTCACCGACGCAAGTCCCCCGCCGCGGCGGCCGGCCGGTGGAGCCTGCTGCGGCGCCCCGGCGCGACGCCGGAACCGGCCGACGATCCGGGGGAGTTCGTCGCGCACCGACTGCTCGCGCGCTACGGCGTCCTGTTCCGCGCCGTGATCGAGCGGGAGCGCATCCCGCTGCCCTGGCGCGACGTGCTGCGGGCGTGCCGTACGCTCGAGCTGCGCGGCGACGTGCGCGGCGGCCGCTTCGTGCAGGGCTACGCCGGGGAACAGTACGCGCTGCCGGCAGCGGTCACGCTGCTCCGGCGGTTGCGGCGCCAGAAGCGCGAGGGCGAAGAGTCGCCCCTGGTCGAGGTCGCCTCCTCCGACCCGCTGAACCTCGCCGGCGTGTTGACGCCCGGGGCCAAGGTGCCCTCGCGCAGCCGCGCGCGCGTGGCGCTGAACGACGAACCCGAGAGCTGACGCGCCGCCGCGCGGGCGCTCTCGCTCAGCCCTCGCGGTTCGTCAGCCAAACGTCGCGCAGCGCGAGCTGCTCCTCGCTGCAGTCGTCCCAGACGGTGAACTGCGGACGCCCCGAGCTGGAAGTGACCCCGTCGTCGAACTGGATCCCGACGGCCTCGAACAGCTCGACGTAGGGCAGCGGCTCGGTCCCCGTCACGTGGCGCTCGAAGAACTCGGCCACGTCCGGATGCGAGGCCTTCACGAACTCCTCCAGGAACGTGTCGTTGTCGAAGGGCTTGGGACGCCCGTAGCGGTGGACGAGATCGACGAACACCTCGCGCAGCCCCCGCTCGCCCCCCGTTCGCTCCAGGATCAGGAGGTCGAGACAGAGGGCGGTCAGCGCGCCCTTCTGGTAGATGTTCTGGTACTCGCGCAGGCCTTCGTCCGTGTGCCACTCGCGACTGAGGCGCGCGAGCGAGAAGTCCTCGCGGAACATGCGTCGCGACAGCGTCATCTTCTGGCGCATCTCGCCCAGGAAGTCGTCGAGCTCCGTGACGCCGGCGCGCAGGCGCAGGATGTGCGCCGACCACTCGGTCACGCCCTCGTAGAGCCACAGGTGGTCGTCCGTCGTGGGGATGGAGTAGTCGAACTCGGCGATGATCGTGCTCCGCAGGTGCAGGGGCGAGAGCACGTGCATGAACTCGTGCGCGATCACCGGCGCGATGCTCTCCAGGGACTGCGCCGCCGCGGGCAGCGTGTAGACCGAGCTGGTCGTGTGCTCGAGCGCGCCGAAGGACCGGAAGCGGTTCTTGCCCGGGTTGCGCAGGTCCGGGAACAGGAACAGGAACGCGTACCGGTCGACCGGAGCGAAGCCCAGGTAGGCGCCACAGGCCTCGAGGTTCTCCCCGGTCGTGTACAGCACCTGCTCCGCGTCGAGCGACTCGTCCGGCGACCACACGAAGATCTCGACCTCGATGTCTCCGACGAAGATGCCGGTCGTCGTGAGCTCCCCCATCAGGATCGGGGCGTCCACCAGCTCGCGCCAGGAGTCCGCGCGGAACACGCCGTCCTTGCCTCGCTTCAGAGCGGTTCCGGCCAGCCACGACGGGTCGTGGTGGACCGTGAGCTCGACCGGTTCGGACAGCAGGCGGTCGAAGTAGGCGAGCACGCCGAAGGTGTTGAGCAGGACGTGGTCGTCCTCGATCGCGGTGCCGCCCGCGGGGAGGATCCGGTACTCGTCGATGTCCGTGTCGAACGTGTCCTCGATCGTGTAGACGATGCGATCGACGCGCTCGGGCTCCGCGAGGACCCAGCGATCCGTACCGTCGCGCTCGGCGACGAGCTCCTCTCCGTCGGCGTCGAGCACCGTCAGCTCCTGGACGAAGCGTCCGAAGTGCAGCACCGAGTGCATCCCGGGCGCGAAGGCGACGAAGTCGAGGTTCGTGTCCTCGCCCGTGAGCGGCCCCGGCCGGTAGGTCACGTGGAACAGGTCATCCCCTTGCGTGACGTCGACCGTGTAGGCCTGGGGAGCCGGGGCCTGGGGCGACGCGAGGAGGCACAGGAGCGTGGAGAGCGGGAGCATGGAGGAGTTCGCCTGGAGTTTCCGGGTCGACGCCGGTCGGACCGGCACGGGGAAGACCCATCGCGCTCAGGGTAGCGAGAGATTCGCGCGCTGACAGAAGGGCTACGCGGCCTTCCCGCGCGTTCCGGACGGAGGGGCCAGGACGAGGAGAAGGGCCGCCAGGACCCAGCCCCTGGCGACCCGCTCCTCCTTCCCCGCTACCGGTCCCTCCGGCAGCGGAACGCGACGCGCTCGTTCCCCCGCGTCCGCGTCGAGCGAGAAGGCGGCGGGGCGGCCCTTCCAGGGCGCGTCGAGGGGAGAGAACACGCCCCCGGGCCGCCCCGCCCGAGACCGCTAGGGAGCCGGCAGGCGCACGCTCCAGGCGCGCACCGGGACGTAGTCGAGCAGCTCCGCACCCAGCTGGTGGGCGTCGCTCGTCGGGTGGTGGAACCAGTCCGGCTGGTTCGTTCCCCCGGAGCTCGCCCAGGCGCCGAAGCCCGGGTAGGCCGCGCCGATCCACACGTTCTCGAGCGGGAAGCGCCAGCTCGTCGGCACGTGCAGCATCCAGGGGCGACCCTGCTCGTCCAGGAAGCTCCGCTCCCCGACCTCCTCCGGCAGGAAGGCCGGACGCTCGGCGAAACCGGGCCAGCCCGGCTGGTGGATGTCGAACCAGCCCTCGTCCCGCTCCACCTCGACGTAGAGGTCGAACGGCGGAGGTCCGAGGACCTCCGGCGCGACGGGCTCGTCGAGCGTCAGGACCATCCGGACGGAGGCGCAGGGCCGCTCGATGTCGGCCGTCAGCGTGTTGGTGAAGGTGCTGTCGAACTCCGGGGGCAGCGCCGCGAGAGTCGAGGGGAAGAGGTCGTCGATCCTCTTCCCGGCGGCGATCACCGTCGAGAGCGGTCGAACCTCCTCGACGACGCTCTCGGCCTCGACCTCGCTGGTGAAGCGCTCCAGGAGGACCGTTCCGGTCGCGTCGTCCGGAAGCCCCGGGAGGTGAAGGCCGATGCGGTGGTCGTAGGCCGCTCCCCGAGCGACGAGGTGCGCCGTGAGCATCACGTCCTTGACCAGCCCACTGCTGTTCGTGACCAGCTCGAACGAGTGGCCGAGCACGACGTCGTTGTAGTCGCGGTCTCCCGAGAACGGGTACTGGTCCTCCACGCCCAGGACGTTCTGCCCGTGCGTGGGGAAGCGCGTCACCAGGGCCCGGTCCCGGTCCTCGGGATAGTGGTCCGCCAGACCCTCGATCCCGTCCGCGTCCGGGTCCCCGGACTCGTAGGAGAAGGCCGGGGTCGAGGCGATGGCCGTGTAGGGCGTCGCCGAGACGACGTAGACCAGGTCGTTGAAGTCCTCGTCGGAGTTGCTCGTCCGGCGCAGGTCCTCGAAGCCGGTGAGCAGGTAGGGCTCGCCGCCGTTGAAGCCGACGGTCCCCGGCATCCAGATCATCGCGACGTGGCGCGCCAGCCCGACCTCGCCGAGCGCGTACTCGACGTTGAGGCGGTCGATCGTCGTGTAGCAGCCGCGCCCGATCGCCCCGTTGGCGGCTCCGTTCGTCGCGGGGATCCGGACGTCGTCGGACCAGTCCCGGACCTCCGGAACGCGGTTCCAGCCGTCCGCCAGCACGAAGAACCCGATGCGGTCACCGGGCTCGAAGATGCGCACCTCTCCGTCCGCGTCGCGGAGCGCGTAGGTGTCACCCGTCTGCATGCTCCCCGTCCGCGGGAACGAGGCATCGGCGACCAACAGGTGTGAGCTCGTGACCTCGATCTCCCCGTTCGCGAGCTCACGGTAGGTGAAGTAGCCGAGCGAGTTCCGATAGCCGGCTCCCTCCCACAGGAGCACGACGTCCAGCGAAGCGCTCTCGGTGAGCACGATGTTCGGCGAGTACACGTCGGAGATGAACGAGGCTCCGGCGTTGGAGCGCTCCGGGAGGATGGCGCCGATCTGGGCCAGGACCGCGTTCGGTACGGGCGTGTAGGCGTCCTGCACCGGAGCCGGAGCGAAGCACGTCGGGGCGAGGGCGAGAAGCAGCGTGGAGGCCAGCATCGATCAAACCTCCTGCAGCTGGACGCGGACGTCGTCGCAACGGTTCGAGCGAACCGTCCAGCGAGCGGAGGGTGCGAAGGGCCCCCAGATCTCGCGCAGCTCGGCGTGCGTGAACGGCCCGCGCGCGTTCGGGTGGTCGACCAGGAGGTCGACCTTCCGCACGGAGGCGGGCAGGAACAGCGTCGCCTCGACGAGGCCTCTCTCGTCGGTGTAGCCCTGGAAGTAGAGCGCTCCCGTCGTGGCCTCTTGACGGGGCTCGCCATCGATCGGCGCCGGGGCGACGTCCGTGACCTGGACGTAGACGCCGGAGGCCGGCTGGCCGTCCAGCGTGACGAGCAGCTTCAGCTCCTGCTCGCTGGAGGTCTCGAAGCGGAAGTCGCCGTCGGGCTCGGGAGTGGATCGGCCTCCCTCCTCGGCAGGAGCGCAGGCGAAGAGGAGAGCGGACAGGCAGAGGATTCTTTTCATGTCGAAGTGCGTCGTGGTGGTTCGAATCGCACTTCGATTTCAATTCACGTGCCACCGGCCCCAGGGCCCAGAGAACCGCGGCGAGTGTCTCGGACTGACACGTTCTCGAGGACCGCCGTTCGATCCTGAGACACGAGAGCTCGGCTAGGCCGCCGCGCTGGGGATCCGCACGCGGAAGAGCGAGCCACGACCGGGCTCGCTCGTCACCTCGACGCTGCCGTCGACCGCCTCGAGGTAGGCCTTGACGATCGAGAGGCCCACGCCGGTCCCCCCCACGGACAGCACCAGCGGATCCTCCACGCGGTAGAAGCGGTCGAACACGCGGGCGCACTCGTGCTCCGGCATGCCGATCCCCTCGTCCTCCACCTCGAACCCCACCGTGCCGTCCTGCTCGTCGAGGATCCGGACCTGCACGACGCCCTCCGGGGTGTACTTGATCGCGTTGGAGATCAGGTTCCGAGCGATCTGTACGAGCACGGGGTACTCGCACAGCACCTCGGCCGTGTCCCCCCCCAGGTAGGTCTCGACGGTCAGCCCCTTGCGCGCGGCCCGCTGGCTCTCGATTTGGAGCACCTCCCGGAGCGCGTCGCGCAGCGACGAGGGAGTCCGCTTCGCGATGGCGCTCCGCCTGCGATCCGCGTCGAGCATGTTCTCGACGAGCCCCGTCAGGCGGTCGACGCTCTTCCCGATGGTCCCGAGGACCTCGCTCTGCCGCGCGTCGACCTCTCCCAGTCGGCCGCGAGCCAGGAGCTCGACGTAGCCCTTGATCGTCGTCAGAGGAGTCTTGATCTCGTGGGCCAGGTTGCCGAGCAGCTCGTCGTGCGCACGCCGCGCCTCGTCGACCTGCGTGATGTCGCGCAGCAGGATCAGCCGACCGCCGTCTTGCCCCACCACCGGGTGGTAGAGGACGCGGAGCACCCGTCGAAGAGGACGCTCGAAGACGCAGCGCGTGTCCTGGCCGGCCTGCATCTCCGCGTCGCCCAGGAGCCCGCGCTCGAGCACGTGGATCGGGCTCGGAGCCAGCTGGAGGAGCCGCTTCAGGAGCTCCTCGCGGTCCAGCCCGACGACCTCCTCCTCCCCGATGCCCGTCATCGACGAGAACGACCCGTTGGCGTACAGCAGCCGGTCCTTACGCAGGTACAGGATCCCCTCGTCGGTGGTCTCCAGGATGACCGCCAGGCGGCCTTTCTGGTCCTCGACCTTGCGCAGCAGGTCCTCCCTGTCCTGGATCGCGTTGCGGGCCGAGTTGATCGCGACGTTCGTCATCATCGCGAGCCGCCCGAAGTCCTGGTCCGCCTCGGTCGGCTCGAGGACCACGTCGTAGTCTCCGAAGAGGACGCGGGTCAGCCCCTCCGCCATGGACTCGACCTGGCGTCGGACGTACTCACGATAGTCGGCTTCTTCGGACACGAGTTCCGCTCATGCGGCGCCGAGGAAGCGCACTTCGATCCGGCAGGCTTCGGCTCCGTCGCGCATGCACTCCAGCTCCTGGATCTCTCCGCGCTCGCTGTAGTGCTCGAGCGTGAGGTTCACCAGGTGCTGCAGGAAGCCGCACAGCTTGTGCGGAGACTCGTAGCGCAGACCGAGGAGGTTCTCCTCGTCGCGCTCCACCGTCAGCTTGTCCCGGTACTCCTGGCGGTTCGCTGCGGAAGGGATGCTGCGGTGCAGGTGCGGGATCCTCCGGATCAGCTCCTGGGAGCCGCCGGCGAGCTTGAAGATCATCGGGAACAGCTCCGGGCTCACGCGCATGAAGTAGCGCGCGAACTGCTCCTCCACGAACGGCACGTCGACCTCGAAGACCTCGAGCGCCGCGACGACGAGCTTGCTGAAGTCCTCCTCGGGGTAGACGCGCTCGAAGCGGAACTCGCGCCCCTCGATGCCCGCGAGCGCGAAGACCTTCTCTACGGCCTCGTCGCCTCCGGTCTCGCGCACGAAGGCGGTCAACAGGTTCAGGACGTGTCCCATCATGACTTTGCTTCCTCGCTGGAGCCCGGATCCCCGCGATCGAGTCCGAACTGGTGGATTCGTCGGTAGAGCGTCGCCCGGCCGATGCCCAGCTGCTCCGCCGTGAGCTTGACGTTCCAGTTGGTCTGCTGGAGCGCGGCCTCGATGGTCCTCCGCTCGACCTCTTCCAGGGGCACGATCGGCGCCGTCACGGCGTCCCGGCGCGGCTCGGGGCTCCCCTGAACAGGCAGGTCGCTCTCTCCGAAGACGTGACAGACGATCTCGTCGCTGAGGTCGACCAGCCCCAGCTCCTGTCCCTCGCACAGGATGACCGCCCGCTCGATCACGTTCTGGAGCTGGCGGACGTTTCCGGGCCAGGAATACGAGCTCACCGCGGTGCCGAAGTCGTCGGTGAACCCGATCAGCTTCTTCCCGGACCGCTCCGCGCAGGAGGCCAGGAAGAACTCGGCCAGCAGGAGGACGTCTCCGGCGCGCTCGCGCAGGGGCGGCATCGAGATCGGGAAGACCGCCAGCCGGTAGAACAGGTCCTCGCGGAAGCTCCCCTTGTCGACCTCCTCGCGGAGGACGCGGTTCGTCGCGGCGACCACGCGGAAGTCCACGGGCCGCGGCGTGTTGCCGCCCACGCGCGTGACGCTGCGCTCCTGCAGGACGCGCAGGAGCCGCACCTGCAGGTCGGGGCGAAGCTCTCCGATCTCGTCCAGGAACAGCGTGCCGCCGTGCGCCTGCTCGAACACGCCCGCGCGCTGGGAGGAGGCCCCGGTGAAGGCGCCCTTCTCGTGCCCGAACAGCTCGGACTCGATCAAGGCGTCCGGGATCGCGCCGCAGTTGACCGGGACGAACGGACCCGAGGAGCGCGTGGACTCGACGTGGATGGCCCGGGCGAGGACCTCCTTCCCGGTGCCGCTCTCTCCCTCGATCAGGATGGTGACGTCGGAGCCGATGGCCTTGCGCGTGAGCTGGCGCACCTCTTCGATCGCGGTGGAGTTGCCGCGCAGGGTGTCGAGACCGGTCGTCTGACGCTTCTCCTCGACGATGCTCTCCAGCCGCCGCTCCAGCTGGCGCTGCCGGATGGCGTTCTGGACCGTGGTCACGATGCGGGTCTCGTCGAACGGCTTCTCGACGAAGTCGCGAGCGCCGGCGCGCATGCACTGGACGACGGTCTGCACGTCCTGCTTGGCCGTGATGACGACGACGGGCAGGTCCGGGTGTCCCGTGGACAGGGTCTCGAGGACCTCTTCCCCCGCGAGGTCCGGGAGTCCCAGGTCCAGGATGACGGCGGCCAGCTCGTGAAGGCCCACGAGGTCGAGACCCTCTCGCCCCCCGCCCGCCTCGTAGACCTGGACTCCCGCGTCCTGGAGCGCGTCACCGATGATGCTGCGGATGATGGGATCGTCGTCGACGACGAGCACGCCTTCATTCATGGCCGAGGATCTCGAGGACCGTCCGTTCGAGCACGTCGATGTCGAACGGCTTGGGCATGTAGGTGGTTCCCTCCGTGGCGAGCACGCGCTTGTGCTCGTCGTCGAGCGCACGCGCGGAGAGCACGACGACGGGAACGTCGCGCGTGCTCTCCTGCCGGCGGAGATAGGTGAGCAGGGTGAAGCCGTCGATCCCCGGGAGCATCAGGTCCATGACGACGAGGTGCGGCTCCGGGGCCTCTCCGGAGAGCCGTTCCCAGGCCTCCGAACCGTCCACGAAGACCTCGAGCGAGACCCCGAGCTCTCCCAGGCAGAGCTTCAGGAGCTCCGCGATGTCCGGGTCGTCCTCGACGCACACGATGCGTCGGAGGTCGTCCGTCGGATCGTCCGTCGCTCGCTCCTCTCCCGCGCTCTCCTCGGTGAGGCTCTCGAGCGCCCGTCGATGCTCTTCCCGCAGAGCCCCGAGCACGCGCATCTCCTCCGGTCCGCTCGCCCCACCGAGCTCGCGAGCGAGCTCCGAGACGAGCGGGAACCCACAGGTCCCGCCGGTTCCCTGCATGCGGTGGAGGATCGTGCGACGGTCCTCGGCGGAGAGTCCCCGCTCGAGCTGGTCGAGCTCGGACTCCAGACGTCGAAGGAACTCCGACTGGACGTTCCGGAGACGACGCTGGCGATCAGCCGGGGAGGAGGGTCGTTGGGGCATGGGGTTCCGCGCGCGACGACGGCAGACCCTCTGTCTTCGTCGCGGGAGCTCTCCGGTCTTGACGGACCTTGCGAACAGCTGCCACGTCGGCCGCTAGGGCCCCAGGAGGTGCAGACGGACGCACGGAACGATCTTCCCGAAGCGGACCAGCTCGGCCCGCAGAGTCGCGAGCAATCGGCGTCCGAGAGCGGAGGGCTGGCCCGTCGGCAGGGCCCCCAGCGGGACGAGGACCTGCCCCCCCTCCCACGCGTGGACGTCGCGGCCCGAGAGGTCGCGGACCACCTCGCGCATGCGCTCGTAGGCCGCGCCGCGGGACACCGGCCCCTCGGGCGCGTCCAGCCTCACGCGCAGCGCGAGGCCGCGGTCGGGCAGACGTCGGGCTCCGCGGAGCGCGAGCCGGATGCGCGCCTGCAGCTCGATGGGCCGAATCGGCTTCGCCAGGAAGTCGTCGGCCCCCCAGTCCAGCGCCTTCGCGACGCACTCGGGGTTGTCCCGCGCCGAGAGGACCAGGATGGGCGTGGACCGGGTCCTGGCGTCCTCGCGCAGGCGGCGACACAGGTCGAACCCGTCGCGGCCCGGCAGGTTCAGGTCCAGGAGGATCAGGTCGGGACGCCAGTCCCGGGCCGTCGCGAGCGCGCTCGATCCCTCGAAGGCGACGCGCAGGTCCTCCACCACCGGCCGGAGGTGGAGCTCGAGCACGGACAGGAAGATCGGGTCGTCGTCCACCGCCAGGACGCGCCGGCGCCAGACGGTCGGCAGCAGGCGATCTCGCGCGGGACCGACCGGTCGTCGGCTCGACGGGGCGGTGCAGGTCATCGAAGGTCCCTCCTGGGCGTGCGCACGACGCCGACCAGACGCTCGCCCGGTCCGACGCGGGTCCCGTCGAGCAGGACCGCGTCCGCGAGGAAGGCCCCTGGCGCGACGCGACAGTTCCGACCGAGGACCGCTCCGGGCCCGAGGGTCACGTCGCGCCCGATGCGGCAGCCGTCGCCGACCGCGGACAGGCCACGGAACCGGACGCTCGCGTGGATGCGCGCGCCGTGCCCGACGAGTCCTCGCCGGCTCTCCGTGCCCACGGCGGGATAGGGTCCGAGCTCTCCGCGCAGCGCGGCGACGGCGGCCTGGATCAAGGCGCGCGGACTGTCGGTCGGCCTGCATGAGGCGTGCAGCGCGGCGAACAGGCCGGCGTCCGGGTCGACGTCCGGGAGTCCCGCGGGCGCGAAGCGGAGCTGCATGTCCGCGGGCGCGGCAGGCGGGAGCTTCGCGACCTCGAGGCCGAACGCGCCGCGCGAGGCGAGGAGCTCGCGCACGAGCGGTGCCGTCTCGTCCGGGTGGAGGTGGACTCCCCGCAGGCCTTGGCCGAGCAGCGGCTCGATCCAGCGACGGTACAGGGGCGCGCCCCGCATCGGAGCCTCGAGCCAGAGCGAGGCCTCGTCCCGGGTCAGGCCTCCCGGGAGGAGGAGGTTCGCGCTCCCCAGGGTGACCCACAGGCCTTGCAGCGCTTCGGTGATGTTCATCAGTAGGCTCCACGTCCGCTCAGGACGGCAGGAACGGTCGAGCACAGGATCCTCAGGTCCGTCCAGAGGGAGCGCTCGCGGAGGTAGCGCAGGTCCAGCTTCACCTGTCCCTCGAAGGGGATCTCGGAGCGACCCTGGGTCTGCCAGAAGCAGGTCAAGCCGGGCCGGCAGTCGAGGCGCCGCCACTCGCTCGCGGTGTAGGCGTCGGTCTCCTGGCGAATCGGAGGACGCGGACCGACCAGGCTCATCTGGCCGCAGAGGACGTTCCAGAGCTGCGGGAGCTCGTCGAGGCTCGCCCGCCGGAGGAACGCCCCGACGCGCGTGATGCGCGGATCCCGGCGCGACTTGAAGCGCCGCTGCGTCGCCCCCAGCTCGGCGACGACGGCGCCGCGACGAGCCTCCGCGTCGACGCACATCGTGCGGAACTTGATCATCGGGAAGCCGCGACCGCGGCGTCCGACGCGCTCCTGGACGAAGAAGACGGGGCCGCGCGAGTCGAGCCGGATCGCGAGCGCGATCAAGACCCACAGCGGGAGCAGCGCGAGGACCAGCGGAACGACGACCAGGAGGTCGAGCACTCGCTTCGCCGACGGCAGCACCGGCCGACCGACGCGGCGCGCGCGCGGCGTCGTCGCCTGTTCACGAGCACGAGGCACGGCATCCAGCACGGCAGGATCGAGGGACCCCCTCTGCTCCACCTGGACGAAGGCGGGGCCCTGGTCGCCGAGCGTGCGGTCCGCCCAGCTGCGCAGAGCGGCGAGCTCTTCCTCGCGTCTCGGGTGCGAGACGACGAGCTCCACGGGCAGGGCCTCCAGGGCGCGTCGGGCCGCCTCCGGAGAAGCGACGCGAACCGTCGTGTGACCGCGACGCACGAGCTCCTTGGTCAGGCGTTCGTGCTCCGTCTCGGCCGAAAGGAACAGGACGTGGCTCTTTTGCTTCATGCCCTGCTCGTGCAACGAGCGTTCCAGGGTCCGGTCGGAACTCAGGAATGCCCGGGAAGCGGTGCGAGCGACCCTCTCGACGCGGGGCGTGTCTCAGGACTCGACGCACGCGACCCGCGTGTCTCAAGCCGGGACCCCACCAAGAGGCCGATCACGAGGAACAGGACCTGCGTCGTCTGGGTGCCGGAGAACACCGTCAGCTGCGTCAGGATCGCGCCGAACAGCGAGGCCGCCAGAACCCACTGGAGGTCGTGATCGGCGTTCTGGCGACGCCCTCGCAGGAGGAGCTGGAGGGACGCGAGACCGGCAGGAACCAAGAGGAGCCCGAGGAACACGAAGGCCGCCGGCAGACCGTAGGTCAGCGACAGGAACAGGTACTGGTTGTCGATCGACTTCATCCCCTTGAGGACGGGGATCTGGTCCTTGCCGAAGCCCAGCCAGGGGTGCTCGAGCACGCACTCCCAGTAGGCCTCCAGCATCTCCTTGCGATAGGCGGCGGTCTCCTGGGACTCGGTCGTCGCCTCGCCGCGGGTCACCTCGAAGTAGGACGTGACCGCGTCGAAGGAGACCGTCACGCCGACCAGGGCCACGAGCCCCGTCAGCACGACCAGGAGCGCTCTCCTCCGCGTCCACCCGAACGTGATCCCCCAGAGGGTGATCAGGAGCCCGAGGATCGGGCCGCGCGACAGCGCGAACGCGAGCCCGAGCAGGTTCCCCGCGAGGAGGAGCTTCCCGGTCGTTCCGCGCAGGCGCGGGTTCTCGCGGCGCAGCCACAGGAACAGGGGGATCGAGAAGCTGAAGAAGAAGCCGTGACAGATGGGATGCGCGAAGGGGCCCGCCACGCGCCGGAACCCGCCCCGGTAGAGCGCTCCGTCCCAGGGGACGTGGTGAGGCCACAGGCCGCGCAGCCAGTCGAACGGGTTCGCCCCCATGCGGGCCTCGTAGGGAGAGAGCCAGCCGATCAGCGCCCCGAGTGCGACGATCATCGCGACGACCGCGAGGAGAGCCTCGCGCCGTCGGGCGAGGCACTTCCCGATCACGTAGGGAGCGAGGATCCCCATCGTCGAGAGCGCGAAGAGGTTGCGCGCCTCGTGGGCGCTCTTCGCGGACCACTCGGCCGCCGTGATGAGCACGACGTAGAACAGGACGCCCAGGTCGAAGAGCGACGGCCGGAACGTGCGCCAGGCCATGCCCGCCGCGCTCGCGAGCAGGACGTAGCAGGTGAAGTCGAAGCGAGGGATGCCGGGCAGCTTGTAGGTGTAGTAGTTCGGGAGCAGGAGGAGCGCCGGCAGCCCGACCCAGACGAAGGCCCGCTCCACGCCGCGGCGGAGCGCGACGAGGACGAAGATCGCCAGGGGCAGCAGGGTGACGGCGGCGAACACGGCCCTAGCTCCTCAGCGTCTCGAGGAGCTCGCGCCAGAACGCGAGGACTCCGGAGCCGACTGCGGCGACGATCGCCGCGACGGCCCCGAACAGCATCCTGCGGTCCGACGCCGGCCGCGTGGGCCTGCGCGCGGTCTCGCGGAGCGTGACCCGGTTGGGCGCCTTGGACTCGACCAACAGCTCCTCGATCCGCTCGTCGATCCGGCCGAGCGCGACCTGCAGCCGCTCGCCGCGCGCGCGCAGGTGGTTACCGAGCAGGACCGCTTCGCCGTAGCGCAAGAGTCCCTCCTCCGCGTCCGACACGACCGCCTGCATCTCCTTCTCGCTGCGCCGGGCGCTGTCTAGCCCGCCCTTGGCGCGGTCGATCAGCGCCTCGGCACGCTCGGCGCGTTCGAGCCGGAGGCGCGCCTCGAGGCGTCCGCGCGTCTCTTCCTCCAGCCGGGCCACGCGCCCGCGCGCCTCGTCCAGTCGCTCGAGAGCTTGCTTGCGCTCCGGGTGATCCGGGGAGAGGTCGGCGGTCGTGGCCGCGACGTCGCGCGCCATGCGCTGCAGCATCACGCGCGCGTCGGTCACCGCGGGGTCGAGGTCGACCAGGGTCTCCAGCTCTCCCTCCGGGAGCGGGGCCAGCAGCCGCTCCGCCTCCGCGTTGCCCTCCTCGAAGCGGCCCTCCGCGCGGACCCGATCGACGAACACCTTCGTCACGCCGTCCTGGAGGCGGATCAGTCGCTCGTAGAAGACGTTCTGCTCCTCGTCCAGCACGGCCGTTCCCGCCTGTCCGGAGAGCGCCCGCAGCTCGTCCAGGTTGCTCTCGATGTCGGCGACCAGGCGCTCGCGCTCGACGCCGAGGATCTCGAGGACCTCGCGCGCCTCCGCGTGCTGCTCGTCCGCGAGAGCCTCCAGGAAGACCTCGACGAAGGCGTTGACCACCGGCGCCGGAACGTCCGCGCTGCGGTCCTCGAACCCGACCCGGACGATGTAGCTGTCCCGCACGTGCGCGACGTTCATGCGCGCCCGCAGGTGATCGGGAACCTCTTCCGGGGCGACGCCCGCCGGAATCCACTCCACGCCGCGCTCCTCGAGCCTCCGGGCGGTCTCCTCGTAGAGCGCCCGCTCCCCGGCGACGCAGACCAGCGTGCGAACGTAGTCGTCGTAGAAGCTCTCGATCGACTTCGCGCGCCAGCGCTCGCCGGTGTACGCGAGGCTCGGCGGGTCCTGGCGGACGAGCAGGGTCGAGTCTGCGAGGAACGAGGGGCCCGTCTTCCAGAGGACCAG
>CAZDYS010000023.1:0-18370 GCA_964509445.1 uncultured Planctomycetaceae bacterium | reverse complement strand
CGGGATCCTGGTGCGCGGGGGACGGATCGAGGCGGACCTCAGCGAGCCCGGAGCCAAAACGGAGAGCGAGCCCTCTGAGGGCTCGTCGCTGCCCACGCACTTGCCGGCGCTCACGATCGAGGACGTCGACGTCGCGCTCACCCTGCCGGACGCGCGCACGGTGGCGCTCGAGGACCTGGCGGTGGAGACGGACGGTGCGCGCTACGAGCTGACGACGCGCGCGGCCGCCGAGGATCCCGTGCTCGGTGCACTGCGCTTCCCGCTGGGCGTCGCTCTGGACCGCGTCGGCGACGCCTGGGTGCTGAACGGCCTGCGCCTCGCCGAGCGCGAGGTCGCGTTCTCGGCCGCCCTCGACGACCGGACGGCCTCCGTCGCGCTCGAGCTTCCCGAACGGGCCCTCGCGAGCTGGCACCAGGACCTGTCCGCGACCGAGCGCACGGTGGAGGGAGAGCTCGCGCTCACGCTGAACGCCACGGTTCCGCTCGCCGATCCGCTCGCGACCGTCGCCACCGGCCGACTGCTGCTCACCTCCGTCCGCGTCGACGACCGGCCGATCGACCGGCTGGACGCACGCTTCTCCGTGGAGGAGGGGACGGCGACGGTCGAGGGTGGGGCCCTCGAGATCCCCGGCGGTCGCGCGACGATCGAGAACGGGTCGGTCGACCTCGACGATCCCGGGCTGCCCTTCGAGCTCGATCTCGAGGCCAGCTTCGAGGAGCTGGCCGGGATCGGCACCTCGCTCGGCGCACCCGAAGGAGGCTGGCGCGGATCGCTGGAGGGCAGCGTGCGCGTGCGCGGAGATCGCGAACGGTTCGAGGGCACGGCGACCTGTCGCGGGGCGGGCGTCGCCGTGCAGGGCGTGGAGCTCGGCGCCGTGTCCTTTCGCGCGGTGGCGGACGGTTCCTCCGTACGGATCGAGGAGCTGATCGCGTCCGGCGACGGTCGCGAGCTCGCGGGGGGCGGCACCTGGTGGTTCGAGGAGGCGCGCTTCGAGGGCCTCCGGCTGACCGCTTCCGTCGCCGACCTGGCGAGCTTCGACGCGCTGCGCGACGCGCCCGACGAGGAGCCAGCGCCGGAGGAGGAGCTGCCCGCGCGCTGGCGCGGAGGTCCGCTGGAGGCCGAGCTGCTCCTCGACGGACCCTGGACGGCACCGCGCGGATCCCTGCGCGTCCAGCTGGCCGCGGCCGAGCTCGGCGGCACGCCGGTGGACTCCGTCGCGCTGGAGGCCGCGATCGCGGACGGACGCATCCGCACCGAGCGGCTCGAGGTCGTCTCTCCGTACGGGGCGCTGTCCTCTTCCCTGCACCTGACCTGGCCCGGAGCGAGCGAGCCGCTGCAGCTCGGACTCGACGCGCTCGAGCTCTCGCGCGACGACCGCTCCCTGCGCCTGGTCGAGCCGGTCGTGCTCACGCTCGGGGGCGAGGAGCTCGTCGTCGGGCCGCTCTCGCTCCAGGGCAACGTCGCCTCGGGTCTCGACGTCGAGCTGCGGTCGAGTGCCGGGAGCACGTCCGTGAGGCTGGACGCGCGCGCTCTGGAGCTGACGCCGTTCCTGGGCCTGCTGCCGGCCGGGACGCTTCCGGAGGGAGCCGAGCTCAGCGAGCTGGACGCCGCGCTGGCCTTCGACCGCACGGCCGACGCCTGGACCGTCGACGGATCGATCACGGCCGGGCGCTGGATCCCGGCCGCGGACCGACCGGCGCTCGCGCTCGCGCTCGACGGGGCCCTGCGCGACGGCGTCCTCGAGCTCCGGCGCGCGACGCTGCGGCAGGGCGAGGAGGAGCTCGTGGCGCTCGAAGCGCGCGTCCCGATCGACCCGGCCGGTCCGGTCCTGTTCCCCGGAGGCGACACGCGCGTCGTCGGTCGCTTTGCGCTGCCCTCCGAGGACGAGCTCACGCTCCCCGTCGCGCCGGCCGCCGACGGCGCGCCGCGCCGGCTGACGGGCGAGCTGCAGGGAGAGGTCGCGCTCGAGGGACCCTGGGACGCGCTGGCGGGAAGCGTGCGCGTCGAGGGCCGCGAGCTCGCGCTCGCTCCGCGCTTGGAGCCCTACCTGGTCGACGCGAACGTGGTTTCGATCGACGTCCAGCTCGGCGATCAGGTCGAGATCGAACGGCTCGCCCTCGACCTCCCGGAGCGCGGGACCCTCGAGGGTCGCGGGCGCGTCGAGCACGTGCTCGACCTGGGTGCCTGGACGGCCGGCGGCGAGCCCGCGGCCAGCTGGGGCGCCGCGCCGCTCGTGTTCTCGGGAGCGTTCGAACTCGCGGACATCGGCTGGGTCGCCCAGCTCTCCGAGACGCTGCGCCGCGCGAGCGGCCGCGCGCGCGGGACGCTGGAGCTCGCGGGAACGGTGCTCGAGCCCGAGCCGACGGCGACGCTGGAGCTCACGGGCGGCTCGCTGAAGATCGGGCAGGCGCAGGAGCTGACCGCGGTCTCCCTGCGCGCGCGCGTCGCGGACGCGGTCCTCGAGCTGGAGGAGCTCGCTGCCGAGGTCGGCTCCTCGCCGCTCGTGGCGCGCGGCACGCTCGCCCTGGACGAGACGCGCGCGATCGACTTGAAGCTCGTCGGTGAGGACGTGCTGCTGACGCGCTCCAAGAACGCACGCTTCCGCGCGGACGTCGACCTGAACCTGCGTGGACCCCAGGACGCGCTGCGGCTCGAGGGAGCGGTCGCGCTGCGCTACTCCACGATCCTGCAGGACATCGACCTCCTGAGCGGGTTGACTTCACGCTCCGGCACGGCGTCCTCGCGGCGCGGCATCGCGCTTCCCTCGATTCGCTCGGAGCCCTTCGCGTCGATGGAGCTCGACGTCCGCGTGACCACGCAGGAGCCGGTGCGCATCCTCACGAACCTCGCGCGCGGGCAGGCGGCGATCGACCTGCACGTGGGAGGGACGGGGGAGGTCCTGGTTCCGACCGGCCGCGTGTTCCTCGACGGCGTGCAGGTCGACCTGCCGGGGGGCCCGATGCGCTTCGAGACCGGGCTCGTGACGTTCGAGGAGACGCGGCCGGAGGTCCCGACGCTGAACCTGGTCGGCGCGGCGAAGCTTGCCGGCTACGAGGTGCAGCTCGCGATCAGCGGCCCCTACGACGACCTGGAGATCCTGGGCTCCTCGCAGCCGCCGCTCGCGACCAGCGACCTCTACCTCCTGGTCCTCACCGGGCAGGTGCCGGCGTCCGGCGACCGCACGTCCGCAGCGGCGCAGTCCCTCGGCGTCTACCTCGCGAAGGACCTGCTGCAGCGCTGGTCCGGCGGTCCCTCGGACGAGGAGTCCTTCCTCGACCGCATCGAGATCCTCTCCGGTCGCGAGGTGTCCCGTTCCGGCGTGATGACGATGGAGGTCAGCTACCGCTGGCTGGACGGCATCGCGCGCGCGCAGGACGCGCTGCTCCTCGTCGCCGAGCGCGACCGCTTCGAGGACATCAACATGGGTCTGCGCTTCGTGTTCCGCAGCCGATGAAGCTCCTCGTCCCCATCGCGCTGCTGGCCCTCGTCGGGTGTCGCTCGACGTCCAGCGACGAAGAGGCGAGCGCGCCGGCCCTGGATCCGGAGGCCGCCGCGCCGGAGGAGAACGACTACCAGCTCGTGATCGAGGGCAACGACGCTCTCTCGCGCAGCAGCCTGAAGAGCGCGATCGCGTTCGAGCTCGACGAGTTCGCGCGGTCGGGCCTCTCGCGCGCGATGGCCGACGACGCGGCCTACGTGATGCGCGAGCATGCCCGTTCCCAGGGACACGCGTTCGCCGAGGTCGACTTCCGGGTCGAGCGGGAAGCGACTCCACCGCGCCTCGTGCTGACGATCGAGGAGGGGCCACGCGTGCTCATCGACGAGGACGAGCTGCGCGTCGCCGGTTTCCACGAGCTGAGCGAGGCGGAAGCGCGCGGCTACTTCGAGGGTCGTCGGACCGGCCTGCTCGGGCGTGGTGACCTGGTGTTCGTCGAGGATCGCGTGCAGTCCGTACCGGGCCGCGTGGTCGAGGAGTACCTCTTGCGCGGCTACCTGGAGGTGGACGTCGAGCCGGTGCAGGTCGAGTTCAGCGAGGACCGCGAGCGTGCGGCCCTGACGCTGCGCGTCGTGGAGGGGCCGCGCTACGTGCTCGGCGACGTCGACCTGGTCGCGGCGGGAGCGGGCCTCCCGCCCGACGTGCTGCAGTCCGTGACCGACGTCCTGGACGAGCTGGGCAGTTCGTCGGAGGAGGGGCGGGCGTTCCACCCGCGCCTCCCCTTCGAGGTGCGCGGGAGCCTGCGCGAGCGACTCCTGTCGGCCGGCTTCGCGGACGCCGACGTGGTCGTGCAGCGGACGATCGAACCCGACCGAGCGCGCGTGGACCTGGCGATCACTCTCGAGCCGGGGCCGAGGACGACGGTGGGCGAGATTCGCGTCACCGGTCGCGAGCGCACGCGCTCGAGCTTCGTCGCGTCCCGCATCACGCTCGAGGAGGGCGAGCGCTGGACGGTGGAGAAGGAGCGCGCGAGCCTCAACCGCCTCTACGCCACCGGGTTGTTCCGGCGCGTCTCGCTGGAGCTCGACCCGGCGGCGGAGGGAGAGGCCCGGCGCGATCTCCTGGTCGATCTCGAGGAGCTCCCGTCGCGCGAGGTCTGGGTCGAGCCGGGCTACGGCAGCTACGAGCAGGCACGACTGCGCGTCGGCGCGCGCGAGCGCAACCTGTTCGGGACCGGTCGCCAGCTCTCCGCGGAGGGCACGGTCGCGGTCAAGGCGACGCGCGCGCGCATCGGCCTCGCCGACCCCTGGTTCCTGCGCACGGAGCTCGTGGGCGACCTGCGCTACACCTTCCAGGAGCGCGAGAACCCGTCCTTCACCGAGCGCGAGAACGGTATCGGCGCGTTCGTCACCCACAACTGGAGTGGCCGATCCTCGACGACCTTCGGCTACCAGTACCGACGCTCGGACATCACCGACTTCGAGGAGATCAACGGTGAGGTCGCCGAGGCGCTCCAGGACGTCGATCTCTCGTCGCTGCGCCTCTCGCAGCGATTCGACTCGCGTCTGCCGTTCTTCCTGCCGTCCTCCGGGCAGTTCGCGGAGGCCGCGCTCGAGTGGGGCGACAGCTCGCTGGGATCCGAGCTCGACTTCCTGCGCGCCACGCTGACCCTGTCCGCCTACGCGACGCTGCGGGAGAGCACGGTGCTCGCCTCCTCGCTGCGCATCGGCGCGATCCAGCCGCTCGGCGGCGACGACGTGATCCCGGTCCAGGAGCGCTTCTTCGGCGGAGGGGAGAACTCCGTCCGCTCCTACCGCGAGGACGAGCTCGGCCCGAAGGACGCCGACGGCGACCCGGTCGGGGGAGAGGCGATGAAGACGCTCAGCATCGAGCTGCGCCAGCGCCTGCCGGCTCCGGAGTACGAGCTCGCGGCGTTCTACGACGTTGGAAACGTCACGGCGGAGGCGTCCGACTGGGCCTCGGGAGACGACCTCGGAAGCGCGCTCGGCGTCGGCCTGCGCTACCTCCTGCCGGTCGGTCCGCTGCGCCTCGACGTCGCCTGGAACCCGTCCGCCGAGGAGGACGAGGACGAAGTCGTCCTGCACTTCGCGCTCGGGATCGCTTTCTGAGTCGTTCGAGTAGGCTGGCGACTCCATGGTCCCTCCTCCCGACGAATCGGAACGCCCGCTGTCGCAGCAGGCGTTTCGGGCGGGCGTGCTCGGCAACGTGTTCCTCGCCGCCACGAAGCTCGCGGCGGGGGCCCACGCCGGTCTGCCGGCGCTGATGGCGGACGGCTGGCACTCGCTCGCGGACGCGGCCACGAACGCGACCGCCTGGATCGTCGACGCCCTCGCCCAGGGCGAGCCGGACGAGGACCATCACTACGGCCACGGGAAGCTCGAGGCGCTCGCGTCCCTGGCGGTCGGTCTCTTGATCCTCGCAGGAGGCGTGACGCTGGCCGCGTCGGCCTTCGACTTTGGGGAGCTGCCGCAGGCCGGCTGGCCGCTGTGGATCGCGTTCGTCGTCGCGGTCCTCTCC
Organism: uncultured Planctomycetaceae bacterium; assembly: GCA_964509445.1. Lineage (GTDB taxonomy): Bacteria > Planctomycetota > UBA1135 > UBA1135 > CAZDYS01. Next base: position 12,396 of record CAZDYS010000023.1, on the reverse strand, counting down.
ATCGTGGTGAACCTCGTCCTCGCGCGCGCCGCGCGGAAGGCGGCGACCGAGGAGCACGCGGGCCTCCTCCAGGTCCTGTTCCGCGACAACCTGTCCGACGCGCTCGCGAGCGGGCTCGTGGTGATCGCGATCCTGGGGTCGCTGGCGGAGCTGCCCTGGGCGGAGCCCGTCGCCACCTTCGTGATCGGGCTGGGGGTCGTGGTCATGGGCGTGCGCTCCGCCCGCTCCGGCTTCGACGTCCTGATGGACCGCTCGGACCCGGACCTGCGCGTCACGATCCTGCGCTCGGCGCGATCGGTCGACGGAGTAAGGTGGGTGCAAAGGGTGCGCGCCCGACCGATCGGAGGGAGGATCCTGGTCGACCTCGACGTGAGCGTGAACGGGACGATGTCGGTCGAAGAGGGGCACACTCTCGCCCATCTGGTGGAAGAGGCGGTCACGCGCGACCACCCGCTCGTACGCGAGGTCCACGTGCACGTCCAGCCTGGGCCGCCGGGGTCGAACACGCCCGGAACCGGCTCTCCGACGACCACCTGATACACTCCCGGCTTCCGCCTCCGCCCCGGGGGTCGACCGAACCCATCCGATGACCATGTTCAAACGAGTGCTCTCCCTGGCGCTTTGGATCCTGTCGCTCGCGACGATCGCGCAGGCGCAGCAGTCCGCGGAGGCCGAGCTCTTCACGCGGGTCGAGGGGCAGGAAGTGCGGGCGGCGATCGCGATCGCGATCGACCCGGGCTCGCACCTCTACCACGGCCCGACGGAAGCCGATCTCGGACACCCGCAGGCCATCGGAACGCCGACCACGGTCACCTTCCTCGGCGAGGGCGTCGCCTGGAGCGAGGTGCGCTACCCGGAGCCGTTCCAGTACCCGCAGCTCGACGAGGGGCCGGGCGTCTTCATCAACAGCCACGAGGGAGACATCGTCCTCTACGCCGCCGGATCGCTCGCCGAGGGCGCGAGCGTCGACGAGCTCAAGGCCAAGCTGCGCGGGCTGGTCTGCGACCACCGCGGCTGCATGCCCTGGAACCGCACGGTCACGAACGCCGGGGCCGGGGAAGACGACGTCTGGGAGGCCTGGCCGGAAGACCTCGCGGCTCCCGCGCCGCCGGCCCCGCTGGTCGAGGAAGAGGAGTTCGTCGCCCGCGAGGACGAGCTCGTCTCCGGAAGCGCGGACGCGACGGTCTACACGCGGCGCGTCGAGGACGATCCCACCAAGCTGCGCGCCGCCATCCTCGTCGACCTCGAGGACGGCAACCACATCTACTACCGCGACAAGGGCAACGAGGACGGCATCGGCCTGCCGACCTCCCTGACGCTCACGGCGGAGGGCGTGACCTGGGGCGAGGCGCGCTGGCCCGAGCCCGAGAAGCTCGACCAGTCCGACATCGAAGAGGGTGCCTGGATCTGGGGCTACGAGCACGACTTCGTGCTGTACGTCGAGGGCACGCTCGAGCCCGGCGCGAACGGCTTCGACACGCAGGCGTCCTTCCGCGGTCAGACCTGCGACGCCAACGGGTGCATCACCTACGAAGAGGTCGCCTACACGCAGGGGGAAGGCCCCGACGACGTGTGGGCCGACTGGAACGCGACCTCGGCCGCCCACGCGCGTTTCCTCAAGCGCGCCGAGGCGGAGGCGGCCGCGGGCACCGAAGGCGGCGGCGAGGGCGAGGAGAAGCCGCTCGCCCCGTTCCTCCTCGAGGCGATGCTGTGGGGCCTGATCACCCTCCTGATGCCCTGCACGTACCCGATGATCCCGATCACGATCAGCTTCTTCACGAAGCAGGCCGAGGCGCGCGGGGGCAAGGTGCTTCCCCTGTCGCTCGCCTACGGACTGGGGATCGTGCTGATCTTCGCGTTGATCGGAGTCCTGGTCGGCCCGGCCATCGTGCCGTTCGCCCAGGGCGGCGTGCTCAACCTGATCATCGGCCTGTTCTTCTTCTACTTCGCGCTGGTCCTCCTGGGCTACGTGAACCTGCAGCCGCCGAAGTTCCTGATGCAGGCGGCCGGCAAGGCATCGACGAAGGGCGGCTTCCTCGGCGTCTTCCTGATGGGGGCGTGCCTGGTGGTGACCTCCTTCACCTGCACGGCGCCCTTCGTCGGGACGCTGCTCGCGCGTGGAGCGAGCGGCGGCGACGTCGTTCGCGTCATCCTCGGGATGAGCGTCTTCGGGCTGACCATGGCGATCCCGTTCGTCGTGCTGTCGCTCGTCCCGGGCAAGATCCAGGCGCTCCCCAAGTCCGGCGCCTGGATGAACACGCTCAAGGTCACGCTCGGCTTCGTCGAGCTCGCCGCCGCGTTCAAGTTCCTCTCGAACGCGGACCTGGCCTGGGGCTGGAACGTGCTGAGTCGCGAGGTGTTCCTCGCGCTGTGGGCGCTGATCTTCGTGCTCGCGGGCCTGTACCTGTTCGGCGTCCTCGTCCTCAAGGGCAACAAGGAGAGCATCGGCGGCGCGCGTCGCTTCACCTCCGTCCTGTTCCTGGGCTTCGGCGTCTACTGCGGCTGGGGTCTCGTCGGCAACAAGATGGACTGGCTGATGGAGACGATGAACCCGCCCTACTCGCACGGTCTCTACGACTTCGGCGGGGACTGGGTGATGGTCGTCGACGATCTCGACCAGGCGATCGCGCAGGCGAAGGAAGAGGACAAGTTGGTCTTCATCAACTTCACCGGCCACACATGACAGAACTGCCGAGCGATGGAGAACAACATCTTCGTCGAGCCGGCGGTCGCCGGTGTCCTCACTCAGAACTACGTCGAGGCGCGTCTGCACACGGACTCCCACGACGACCTCTTGCGTCCCCTGATCCAGGAGCAGCAGCTCGAGCTGCAGGGCGGCATCGGTCTGCCCTTCTACATCGTGATGGAGCCCGCCTCGCGCAGGAAGCTGGTCGACTTCAACCGCGTCGACCAGGCGCTGCTCGACCCGAACGTCTTCCGGGACTTCCTCCAGGACGGGATCGACGAGGCGCGGACGCTCGCGTCGAACCGCTGACGCTCGCTCTCGTCGCGCCATCCCGACGAACGTGAACGCGCTCTTCTCCCTGGGTCTCCTCCTCGCTCCGCCCGCGCTCGTCGTGGCGGCGGACGAGGACCTGGTCGTCCTGCGCAGCGAGCTGCGGGACACGCTCGTCGAGCTCGCCGCGCTGTGCCAGAAGGAGAAGCTCTACCTGCAGCGGGACGGGATGTACGAGCTCGTGCTCGAGGTCGACCCGGACCACCAGCAGGCGCGCAAGGTCCTCGGCTACCGGCGCGGGAAGAGCGGCTGGGAGCGCGGGAACTACCGGCCGCCGCGCGACCGAGGCGGCGACGAGGCGCTGCAGAGCCTCCAGGACGAGCGCTCGCGGCGCGCCTCGGACTTCGCCGGACGGCTGGCACCGTTCTTCGCGGAGCTCGACCTCGCGACGCGGTTGGTCGAGATCCAGCCCTACCTGCTGCTCGACCCGGAGAACGCCGAGCTCAACCGCCTGATCGACCGCGTGCAGGACGACGAGGGGCGCTGGCGCGATCCCGGCGAGCTGGCCGCGGAGCTCCGGCGCAAGGAGATCCAGGATCTCGTCTGGGAAGCGCTCGAGCGCGTCCCCGACTTCGAGGACTGGGACCTCACCTCGCCACTCTCCGACGTCTCGGTCGACTGGACCGCGGCCTACCGGACGGAGCGCGTGCGGATCACGGGGACGGGACGGAACAGCGAGCTGCGTCGCGCGACCGAAGTGGCGCACGCGCTCGAGGACTTCCTGGTCGCGCTCCTGCCGATGGCGCCCGAGAGCGCCTGGGGTAGTCGCGCGAAGATCCGCGCGCGCAAGACGCACCTGCACCCGCGCTACCGCAAGTTCGACGTCGTCCTGCTGGACGGTCGCGGGGGCATCCCGGCGTTGCTCGAAGGATGGACCGAGCTGTCCGGCGAGGACCGCGAGCTCTTCCCGCAGCTCTCCACCGCCTGGCTCGACCAGGAGAACACCCTGGGCGTCTGGGTCGAGGACGAAGCGGAGCGGCTCGACGCGATGACGCGGCAGCTGGTCGGCGCCTACCTGCGCGACACCTTCGGCCTGTCGACGCGCCACGGCTGGGCCTGGGAGGGCTTCGGGCTGTACCTGACGCATCTCGTCGTCGGCACGCGCATGACGTTCTTCGTGCGGCCCAGCGAGTACGTCGAGAGCGCCGACGCGAACCTCGACCAGCGCTTGCTGCGTCCCGAGGCCGACTGGCTGGCCGAGCTCCAGAAAGAGGTCGAGGACGGGCGTCGTCCGCGGCTGGGGTTCGTGATCGGCAAGGACGTGAACTCGCTCGAGGTGCGCGACCTCCTGCTCTCCAACGCGCTCGCCATCTACCTGACCGAGGAGACGCCGGAGATCCTCACCGGCCTCCTGTCCGAGCTGGGGGAAGGCAAGACCAGCCTGCAGGCGCTCGAGCAGGCCACCGGCAAGAAGATCCCGACGCTCGAACAAGAGCTCTACGCCTGGCTCGCCCGCCGCGTGCAGTGAGCTCGTCGCGTTCTCGGGCGAGAGCGTGTACAACGAGTGGCGGGGGGGCGTCCACGAACGAGAACACGCCCATGACGACGCTTTCGACTCCGTCTCTTTCCGCAGCGCTGATCCGTGACTTCGAGAACGAGACGGCGCTCACGCGCAGGCTCTGCGAGACCGCGCCCGAGGACCGCTACGACTGGAAGCCGCACGAGAAGTCCATGACCCTCGGCGCGCTCGTCGGTCACCTGGCCGAGGCCGCCAGCTGGCTGGACTCGATCACCGAGGGCGACTCCATGGACTTCGCCCAGCTCACGGACTACCAGCCGTTCGTCCCGACCTCGAAGACGGAGCTGCTCGCGACGCTCGACGAGAACGCGGCGAACTTCCGGAAGCTCCTCGACGGCAGGAGCGACGAGGAGCTGCGCTCGGTGTGGACCATGCGGATGGGGGACAAGGTCCTGATGCAGCAGCCTCGGGAGGAGATCGTCCGCTCGATCCTGATCCACCACGTCGCGCACCACCGCGGGCAGCTGACGGTCTACCTGCGCATGCTCGACGTGCCCGTCCCGGCGACCTACGGGTCGACCGCGGACGAGACCACGTTCTGAGGAGCGGATTGGGAGCCCGCGCGGCGCCGTTCCGAGCGGGTTCCCCGGCTTCTCGCAGCCGTCTCAGAGGCTAGGATGACCGCCCTCGCCCCCTGCGGGGCGCATCCATGGACGTCCGCGGAAAGCACTGCCTGGTCACCGGCGCGACCGACCCCGTCGCGACACGACTGATCGCCGCCCTGCACGAGGGGGGAGCCGGCGTCCGCATGATGGCTCCGGACCTCGCCACGGCGGCCGATGCCGCGCGCTTCCCGGTCGAGATCGTGCCCGGTTCGACCTCCGACGAGTCCCTGGTCCGTTCCGCGAGCGAGGCCGCGGACATCCTGTTCCACTTCGGCGAGGACGAGGCGCGCGCGGACCAGCGCAGGCAGGGGACCATCCACGTGGCCGAGGCGGCCCGTTCCAGCGGAGCGCGCCTCGTGCACGTCTCCGACGCGTTCGTCTACGGGCGCGTGAGCGGCGGGAGCTTCGACGAGACCCAAGCGCATGCCGGCCACGGAGACGACGTCCTGGAGGCCGAGCGCGACGCCGAGCGCGAGGTGCGCACGCGCGCGTCCGGCAAGCTCGAGGCCACCATCGTGCAGCCGACGATCGTCTACGGACCCGGCAGTCGGCGCACCACCGGGCTGTTCGACCGCGTCGAGAGCGGCGCCCACCTGGTGCTGCAGGACAGCGGGCTCTGCAACGCGGTCTACCTCGACGACGTCGTGCGCGGGCTCCTGCTCGCGGCCACGCGCGAGGAGGCCGTGGGGGAGACCTTCCTCCTGAACGGCCCGACGCCCCTGTCCTGGAACGACTACGTGACCAAGCACGAGGAGATCCTCGGCAGGCGCGCCCGCATCGAGCTCACGGCCGACGAGGCGCACTCGCTCTGGAACCGCCTGCACGGGAGCCGCGGCGTCGTCCGCGAGGGGCTGTCGATCTTCCGGGAGCGCGAGGACCTGCAGGTCCGGCTCGAGCAGACGAGCGAGATCCAGATGCTCCTGCGCGCCGCGCGGCTCGTGCTGCCAGAGCGCTTCCGCCGGAAGGTGCGCTCCCGCCTCACGCGCGGCAAGCATCCGGAGATCCTCGAGCAGGGCGCGAGTCGACCCTCGCTCGCCTGGCTCTCCGACATGCCGCCGGACCACGCGATGCCGCCGCGCGAGATCGAGGTCGTTCGCTCCCGCGCCCACGCGCGCTCGGACAAGGCGCAGCGGCTGCTCGGCTACGAGCCGCGCATCGACTGGGAGGAAGGCATGCGTCGCGTCGGCCGCTGGGCGGACTGGGCCGGCTATCTCGGTGCGCGCAGGAGGGCGCTCTGACCATGGGCGTTCGCGTCGCCATCGTCGGCTGTGGAGAGGGAGCCCTGCCCCACCTGCGCGTGCTCGGCGAGTCCCCGCGCGCCGAGCTGACGGCGCTCTGCGACCTGCAGCGGCCTGCCGCGGAGGCGTTCGCCCGGGAAGCCGCGGGACCCGCGATCCTCGACGACTGGACCGAGGTGCCCGAGCACGCGGACGTCGCCATCGTCGCGCTCCCGCACCACCTGCACGCGCGCGCGTCCTGCGAGTTGCTCGAGCGTGGCGTCCACGTGCTGGTCGAGGCCCCCATGGCCCTGAGCGCTGCCGAGTGTCACCGCATGAACGCCGCTTCGGCCGAAGGTGGGGCGACTCTCGCGGTCGGGTTCGTGAGCCGCTTCTTCGGGGTCGCGCGCCACGTGAAGCGCCTGCTCGACGCGCACGCGATCGGACGCGTCCATCACTTCGACGTGCGTGAAGGAGGCGTTCCGGACTGGAAGATGCGCTCCGACCACGCGCTGCGACCCTCCAGCGGAGGCGGCGTGCTCGGGGACCTGGGCGCCCACGTCTTCGACCTCCTGCTCTACTGGCTCGGAGACGTCGAGTCCGTCGACTGCCACCACGACGCGCACGGCGGCGCCGAGGCCGACTGCGAGATCGGGATCCGCACCAGCTCCGGCGTCGAGGGCTTCTGTCAGCTCAGTCGTCGCCGGGACCTGCGCAACACGTGGATCCTCGAGGGCGAGCAGGGCACGCTCGAGGTCATGCGTCGTCACGACGCGGAGCTCTACTGGCGCGTGCGGGGCAGCAACGCGGTCCTGCACGGTGACTTCCAGTCCGGCGGCGTGCCGGAGGGACCGCTCACCTGCTACCGGCGGCAGTGGGACGAGCTCCTCGATGCGATCGAGGAGGAGCGTCTCCCGCTCGTCAGTGGAGTCGAGGGAGCGCGCTGTGCGGAGCTGATCGAGCTGTGCCGAAGGGACGCGAGCCCTCTGGAGCAGAGCTGGGAGTCGTTCGACGATCGTCTCGAGCCGGAAGCGACGCCGGAGCCGGCGACCGGGCCCGAGCCTGACGAAGCCTCCTGATCAGAAGGGGGGCCGCCGCGTCAGCGCGGTCAGCGCGTCGTCGTCGAGGGGCAGCAGGATGCGCTGCTCTCCCGGAACGTCCAGCACCTCGATCGTCGTCTCGTGCGCGCGCAGGAAGTGCCCACCGATCGTGCTCGTCGAGTTGCTGCCATCGCGTCGCCGAGAGAGGTGCCAGCGAATCTGCATCGTCCCCGGGCGCGAGGCGAGGAACACGACCTCGCGGTTCGCCGCCGTGTAGTAGGGACTGCCCTCGAAGGAGCCGACCTCCTTGCCGTCGACCCGCGGGTCGCAGCGGAACAGGTAGGGCGGCTCGGGAAGCTCGCCGACCGAGTCGAGCACGAGCCGGACGCGCAGCGCCTCCTGGAGAGCCAGCTCGACGTGCCGCGAGACGCCCTCGCGCTCGACGCGCCGGTGTCCCGGGACCTCGACGGCCACGTCGATGCAGTCCGACGAGGTGGAGATCCGGATCTCGTTGTCCTCGAAGGAAGCGAGCGCGCCCGAAGAACGCGCGAGATCGAACTCGAGCGTGGTCCAGGCGAGCTTCGACCCGCACGCACGCCACTGGACCTTGCCCTTCGTGACCGTCGGGCCCACGAGCTGGATCGTGTGGTTCGTGACGGCGTCCGACAGATCGACTTCTCCCACGTCGACGTCGCGGTCCAGCTCGATGCTGGAGATGCGATGCACCACGTTCTCCCCGAAGCGGAACACCAGGTCGTAGGTCCCCTCCCGGGTGGGCGGGAGCTCGAACGCGCTCTCCGACTCGCGCAAGAGGACCGAGGTCATCTCCTTCTCGCCGACGAGCTCGATGCGCGGTCGCGGTCCGTCGAGCACCATCGAGCCGCGGACCTTCCAGTAGGGCAGCAGCTTCACCTTCAGGTCTTCCCCGGAGCGCGCCTGCCGCGGTAGCGAGCGCAGGTGGCCCGCCTCCGCCCAGACGCGAAACACGTCCTCCGCCAGCGAGCCGTACAGCGCGAAGGATCCGTCCGGACCGCTGGTCGCGTGGATCGAGCGTAGGGAGTTCGGCGAGCTGCGTTCTCCTTGCCAGGTCGCGCTCCGCCCGGCGCTGACGCGCGCCCCTGCATGGGGACGCCCATCGGGACCGAGCACGACCCCGGAGACGAGCGCGGGCCGAGGAGAGAGCACCACGTCGATCTGCGGGTTGCGGCCGTTCTCGAGCCGCCCGTCCAGGTCCACGGAGCCGAGCAGCGGTCCCTCGTCCGTCGTCGCGCGAACGACCAACGACCCGGTGCCCATCCAGCCCGTCTCGACGTCGACCGTGAAGCCGCCTGCGTCGTCGGTTCGCGTCTCGTGTCGCCCGTACCGACCGATCGGGGAGTACGGTTCGATCTCGAGCGGCGTGTCCGCGAGCACGCCGCCGTCCTCGTCGACGGCGCGCAGGTCGAGCACGGGATGGTCGAGGCCGGTCTGCACGCGGACCCGGATCGTCTGTCCGGGTCTCGCCGGGCCGTCCGTCGTCACCGCGCTGGGAACCTCGAAGCCCTTGCGCCAGGACGAGACCTCGAAGCGATGCCCCACCTCGACGAAGCGGAACGAGGCACTCGGTCCGCTCTCGCGCCAGCTGCGTCGCTCGAAGGCGAGCGAGGGATCCTGTTCCTCGCGCGGGTCGACCAGCGCGAGCTGGATCTGCACGGCTCCCCGCGGAGTCGCTCCGAGGTCGTTCACGACCTCCGTCTCCAGGGTGCCGACGGCGGGCGCGACGATGCGCACCTCGTCCAGCGCGAGCGCGGACGGATCCAGCTGCTCCACGATCTCTCGCGGTCCGATCACGCCGAGCCGCAGGATGCGGCTCGTGCGCGCACCGCCCCCGCGACGCGCTCCGCGGAAGACCGCGCGACCGTCGGCATCGGTCTTGCCCTCCAGCTCGCGTCCGTCGCCCGTCAGCTGGAGCGGAAGCCCCGCGAGGGCGCGACCGCCGGGATCGCGGACCACGATCACGAGGTCGTCGGGGCGAGCGAGCGGTGCAGCGACCCGCGCAGGCTCTCCTCCTGGAAGGACCGCCGTCTCCTTCGTCTCGTCCTCGCTCGTGCGTCCTGCGGACAGCTCGGTCCCGCTTCCGCCGCGCACGGCGGGGATCTGGGCGCCGCGTCCGCCAGGATCCGACGCGTCGGTCGTGCGCGTGTCGCCGCCGAGCCACAGGAGGGCGCCGGCGACGAGAGCGGCGACGAGCAACAGGGCGAGGAGGACGATGCGGGACATGAGGAGCCTCGGAGGGTCGGCCGGGTCAGGGAGCCTCGGGAGAGGGAATCCGGAGGCTCGCCAGCTCTTGCTCGTTCGGACGGTGGCCCTCGTGGGGCCGGGGCAGGCTGACGAACGCGTCCAGCGCGCGCTGGAGAGGCGCGAGCTCGGGAGGGACGACCGCCAGCGCCGTCGTCTCCTCCGGATCCCGCGCGAGGTCGAACACGTCCAGCGCGTCTCCCGCGCGGATCAGCTTCCAGTCTCCGAGCGCGGCGCCGAAGCGGCGCTCGCCGTCGGCGGCGGTCTCGGCGAAGGCGGGCTGCTCGATCCACGTCGGCTCCGGGGCGAACAGGGGCGCCAGGCTGCGACCGCGGAACGCGGGTTCGGCCTGCAGGCCACTCAGCTCGAGCAGCGTCGGAGCGACGTCCAGCAGCGTCGCACGACCCTCGACCACGCGGCCCGCGGGGATCCCGGGCCCCGCGAACAGCATCGGGACGCGCAGCGCCTCCTCGTGGAGGTTGCGCTCCTGCGCGAGGTCGCCGTGCTCGCCGAGCGCGGCGCCGCTCAGGCCGACGACGACGATCCACATCTCCTCGAGCCGGCGCGTCCGCGACAGCGCGGAGAGCAGCTCGCCCAGCGCCTCGTCCGTCTCCTCGACCGCCTCCGCGTAGCGCCGGACGCGGTCTCCGCCGTCGGGCAGCGCCTGCTCCGGCAGCGCACCGTAGTGGACGAACAGGAAGCTGGACGCGTCTCCGCGCGGCCAGGCGTGCTGCTGGAGGCGCCGGTTCACGTCGCGGTCCTCGACGGTCCCGACGCGGCGCGTGGCGACGAACGGAAAGCGCGCCTCGATCCACGGGATCGTCCGCGCGGGTCCCCGCGTCAGGTCGAAGAGGCGCAAGGTGCGGTCGAACAGGCGCGCGACCGTCAGTCGTTCCTCCAGCGCGTGCTCGTAGACGTCAAAGGACTCGAACGGACTGTTCGTGGCGTGCAGCAGGGCGCTGTTCCGCCCGCCGGCCCCCGAGCAGCGCAGGCCCGCGCGGCGCAGCAGGCTCCCGAGGTTCGTGTCCGGGACCGGGACGCTCGGCCGCGCCGGGTGGACCGCGTGCTCGAACGGATGGGTCGAGGTCCACAGGCTCGCGAGCGAGACGGGGCCGCGGGGCGAGGGCGCGAGAGCGTCCTCGAAGGCCGTCCCCAGCGCGCGCAGGCGATCGAGGTGGGGGGTGGAGAGGTTCCAGCCGCTCTCCGAGAAGAAGGCGTCGGCGCGCAGGCCCTCGATCGCGACCAGCAGCACGTCGGGCCCCGAGAAGGTCCCGGAGGCTTCGGGCAGGTCCTCCGCTCGCACCTCCTGGGGGCTCGGTCGCGACAGGGCGAGCCCTGCCACCGTCGCGACCGCCAGGGCGAGCGCGCCGAAGCGGGACGTGCTCAGCGCGCGCAGCACCAGGGTCGTGCGAACGCCCGGGCGTCCCGCGAGTCGACGGGCCAGCACCCACCCGGTCAGCGACGCCGCGAGCGTGCTCAGGAGCACGACGAACACGCGGATCGTGAGCGACTGGCGGGTCATCGAGTCGGCGAGCCATCCGATGGTCAGCGTGGGCCCGGCCAGCGCGACCAGGGCGCCGAGGAAGACCGGCGTGGCCCCCTCGCGCGCGACGCGCCAGCGCTCGCGCAGCGCCAGGCGGGCGACGGCACCGGCGAAGCTGCACGCGAGGATGCCCGCGACCGCGCTCCACGTGACGCAGTAGGTGATCAACGACCCGCTCCTCCTGAGGACCGAGGGGTCCTGCGACTCGCTCAACCGGTAGCGCACCTCGATCCATCCCCAGGCCGCGCCGGCGAGCAGGCCGAGGACCAGGCAGCGAGTGCGCGAGGGTGCGCTGCGGGGGGGAAGGGTGTTCACGAGGCGCTTCGGGAAACGAGCTGTCCGCGGCCGACCAGGATCGCTGATCCGGAGGAAGAAGACGAGTCCGAGCCCACTGCTGGGGCAGGGGCGAACCGGGGGGTAGGATTCCCTGCCGGGCGGGCCCGCTCCTCCTGGAAACGGGTTCCGACTCCCTCCTCCGCCCCATGAGCGTGCCTAGCGAATCGACCTCTGCCACCCGGCCGCGCCTGGGGGTGCTCACGGCTGCGGGCAAGGGGGTGCGGGCCTATCCGCGCACGGTCTACGTGCCCAAGGTGCTGCTGGAGGTCGGGGGCAAGCCGCTGCTCGTCCGGAACCTGGAGATCCTGCGGGACGATCTCGGCATCCGCGACATCGTCGTCCTGGTCGGACACCTGCAGGAGCAGGTGCGCGAGCTGCTCGGAGACGGCTCGGCCTTCGACGTCACGTTGCGGTACGTGGACGTGAAGGACCCGGGGATCGGCCTGGCGAAGGGGCTCGAGCTCGCCCGGGAGCACCTCACCGAGCCCTTCGTGACGATCCTGGGCGACGAGCTCTACCTCGGGTCGAACCACGCGGAGCTGATCGGCGACGGGGAGTGGGAGGCGATCCTCGCCTACCAAGCTTCGGACGACCCCCGCCGCATCCAGCGCAACTACGAGGTGACGGTGGCGGAAGGGCTCGTCGCGGACCTGGTCGAGAAGCCGCGCGACGTCCAGGGAGACAAGCTCGGCCTCGGCACGTTCGTGTTCCGTCCGTCCATCTTCGACGCGATCGCGCGCACGCCGCAGAACGAGAGGACCGGGCGGGTCGAGCTGATCGACGCGATCCTGTCGCTCGTTCGCGATCGACGTGACGTGCGCGCGTTCTCGCTCAGCGGGGACT
>CAZDYS010000022.1:0-18680 GCA_964509445.1 uncultured Planctomycetaceae bacterium | reverse complement strand
AGCGGAGCCATGAGCCTGGGGGGCAGCGGCGTCGCGAGCCTCGGGGGCAGCGGCGGCAGCCCCGCTCCGCGGACGGCGGCCTCCCTGGCGAAGGTGACCGGAGCGCCGCGCGCTGGCGGCCTGGCGACGGTGCACCTGGAGGAGCCGGCCGGGAACATCGACGACTACACGCTCTACCTGCCGGCGTCCCACGGAACCGCGGACGGTCCCTGGCCGGTCCTGCTCTACCTGCAGGGGTCCTACGGCGTCGGAGGCCGCGTGGAGGACCTGAACAACTGGGGGCTGCCGCGCCTCCTGCGGGACGAGCACGACCTCGGCTCGGAGCGCAACCGGCTCCTGTTGGACTCCTTCGTCGTCGTGTCCCTGCACATCCAGGAGGGGCAGTACCACGACCACCCCGAGGTGGTGCAGGGGATCCTCGACGAGGTCGTCGCGTCCTACGCCGGGGATCCCGAGCGCATCTCGGTGACGGGTCTCTCGCGCGGAGGACACGGCAGCTGGGGTCTCGCGGAGCGCCTCTCGGGGACCTTCGCCGCGGCCGCGCCGATCGCAGGCAGCGTCGTGGTGCGCGACTTCCAGAAGCTCTGCGGCACCTCGCTGTGGATCGCCCACCACGCCGGAGACTCCATGACCGGCTACGACCGCGCGCTGGAGGGAGCCTTCTCCGTGGAGGAGACCTGCGGCGTCTCGTTCCTGCACGTCGACGGACTCGACGCGAGCGGCACGGACTACCTCGACGCGAGCCACGTGTTCACGACGGGCCGGCTGACCGAGCACGACGCCTGGACCGACACCTACTCGCGTCCGGAGTTCTACCGCTGGCTCCTGCTCCAGACGCGCGGGAGAGGGGACGGGGGCGGCGACCCGCACTGATCCACGCGGAACGGTGCGAGGGGGACGCGGGAGCGGGACTGGATCCCGATCCCGCGTCGCTTCGTGCCGGAGGTCGCTGCACGCGGGCGACGCGCTCCGGTGCGGCAGAGCGTAAGCTCCGGGCATGACGGACGTGACCCGCTACCTGGAGGGTCTGCGAAGCGGCGACGAGCACGCCGCCGAGCGACTGCTCGAGACGGTGTACGCGGAGCTGCGCGCGCTCGCGCGCCAGAAGCTCGGCCGCGAGGCCGCCGGACACACGCTGCAGCCGACCGCCCTCGTGCACGAGGCCTGGCTGCGCCTGGTGGGGGACGAGGCGCCCGACTGGAAGAGCCGCCGCTACTTCTTCGGGGCCTGCGCCGAGGCCATGCGGCGGATCCTGGTGGAGCGCGCGCGCAAGCGGCAGGCGCGCAAGCGCGGCGGCGACCACGCGCGCCTGGAGCTCGAGGACCTCGCGGAGCTGGGGGAGGACGAGCCCCTGGCCCAGCTCGACCTCGTCGCCCTCGACGGCGCCCTCGAGCGGCTCGCCGCGGAGGACCCGCGCAAGGCCGAGCTCGTGAAGCTGCGCTTCTTCTGCGGGCTGACGCTCGACGAGGCGGCCGAGGCGCTGGAGCTCTCCCCCGCGACCGTCGATCGTCACTGGGCCTTCGCGCGCGCCTTCCTCTACCACGAGATCCACGGCCGCGGCGCGTCCTAGCGGTCCCTGCAGGCGCCGAGCGGCGTCCTGCGCGGTCCGCTCGGATTTCTCCGGATTCCGTGAGGCCGCCGGCCGGCGGTCTGCGCACGCAAGGGTGCGGCCCCTTAGGCTGCGCCCATGCAGAACACCCCGAACACGCGACTGGAAGGCCTCTTCCACGAGGCCGCAAGGCGCCAGCCGGGCCCCGAGCGCGAGGCCTACCTGGACGGTGCCTGCGGGGCCGACCAGGACCTGAGGAGCCGGATCGAGGCCCTGCTCGTCGCGCACGAGGAGGCCTCCGGGTTCCTCGAGGAGCCCGCCGTCGGCGGTCCGCGAGAGGGCCCCGGGAGCTCCATCGGCCCCTACAAGCTGCTCCAGGAGATCGGCGAGGGGGGCATGGGCGTCGTCTACATGGCCGAGCAGACCCGCCCCGTGAACCGGAAGGTGGCGCTGAAGGTGATCAAGCTCGGGATGGACACCAAGCAGGTCATCGCGCGCTTCGAGGCCGAGCGCCAGGCGCTCGCGCTGATGGACCACCCGAACATCGCGCGTGTCCTGGACGCCGGCGCGACGGAGACCGGGCGTCCGTTCTTCGTGATGGAGCTGGTCCGCGGGATCGCGATCCACGAGTACTGCGACACGCACAAGCTCTCGACGCGCGAGCGGCTCGCGCTGTTCGTCGACGTCTGTCACGCGGTGCAGCACGCGCACCAGAAGGGCGTCATCCACCGGGACCTGAAGCCGAGCAACGTGCTGGTCACGTCCCACGATGGCCGTCCCGTGCCGAAGATCATCGACTTCGGCGTCGCGAAGGCGACGAACCAGCGGCTGACCGAGCGCACGCTGTTCACCGAGTTCCGCCAGGTGATCGGGACGCCGGAGTACATGTCTCCGGAGCAGGCCGAGATGAGCGGGCTCGACGTGGACACGCGCAGTGACATCTACTCGCTCGGGGTGCTGCTCTACACGCTGCTCACGGGAACGACGCCGGTCGACGCCTCCGAGCTCCGCACGGCGGGGTTCGAGGAGATGACCCGCATGATCCGCGAGGAGGAGGCTCCGGCGCCCTCGACGAGGATCTCGAAGCTCGGCGCGCTCGCGGGGGAGGTCGCCGAGCGTCGGCGCAGCGACGTGGGCTCGCTCTCCCGGCACTTCCGTGGGGAGCTGGACTGGATCGTGATGAAGGCGCTCGAGAAGGACCGCACGCGCCGCTACGAGACGGCCGCGGCGTTCGCCGCCGACGTCCTGCGTCACCTCGAGAACCGGCCGGTCGAGGCGGGGCCGGTCCAGCCGGGCTACCGGCTGCGCAAGTTCGTCGTGCGCAACCGCAGCGTGGTCCTCGGAGTCGGAGCGCTCGTGCTGGTCGTGGCCCTGGGGCTGGTGGGTACGATCTTCGGGCTCCTGCGCGCGCGGTCCGAGGCGGAGCGCTCGCGACGGATCGGCGACTCGCTCGAGGAGGTGCTCGCGATGAGCGACCCCGCGCTCGGCGCGAGCCCGGCGCGACGCGAGGAGGTCCTCGGCAACGTGCGTGCGACCTTCGGGACGCAGCACGCGACCTACGCGGCGGTGCTCGACACCCTCTCGCGCAGCCTGCACGACGCCGGTGAGTTCGAGGCGGCGGCCGAGCTGTCCGAGGAGGCGATCGGCGTCTGGAGCCGCGTGCACGGAGAGGACCACGTGAACGTGGCCGGCTCGCTCTCCACGCTGGGTTCGCTGCAGCGGCTCCTGGGCGAGGAGCAGGACGCGGAGCGCAGCCTGCGCCGCGCGCTGTCGATCTTCGAGCGCGCGGAGATCGCGGACGGCTCGATCGGTCACCTGGCGCGCATGGAGCTCGCCGACATCCTGTCGACCCGGGGCGAGAACGCGGAGGCGGATCGTCTGATGGGGGAGGCGCTCGCGGCCCTGCGCGCCTCCGAGTCGACCTCGCGACTGCGCATCATCGAGACGCTCGAGCTGCGGTTCCTGGTCCAGCTGGACGGACACTCGGACAGCGCCAAGGACACGATCCTCGAGGTCTACGAGGAGTCCAAGGCGTTCTACTCCGAGGACAGCCCCATGCTCGCGATGGCCGCCATGGGCGTCGGGAACTACCACGCGAAGCGCGGCGACGACGACGTCGCGGAGCCGTTCCTGCGCGAGGCGCTCGAGCGCTTCGAACGCCTCGGGCGCATGGAGGGCGTGTACGTGCTCACGATCAACGACGCGCTGTTCCAGATCCTCCGCAAGCGCCCCGACCCGGCCAGCCAGGAAGAAGCGGACCAGCTCCTGGGCAAGACGATCGAGGGAGCGCGTGGCATCTGGGGTGCCGAGGCTCTCGCGACGAACCTGGTCTACTACGCGGAGCGGCGCCTCTCGCGCGGCAAGTACGCCGAGGCCGTTCGCGCGATCCGCGACGCCCACGCCGCGATGGTGGAGGACGGCCGCTCGTTCCTCGAGCTCTCGCGTCTGCGGGCCGCGCTGACGGAGGTCTCCCTGCAGGTCTCCAGCCGCGCGGGGCTCGACGTGGAGGCCTACGAAGAGGCGCAGATCGCCGTCGAGCGCGCGCTCCAGGACGAGCCGGAGAACGTGGCGATGCTCGCCGTGCTGGCGCTCTCGCTGCACCGGCTCGGACAGCACGAGGACGCGCTGGCCGCCCTGGAGCTCGTCGGCGGTCCGCTCGCGGACGCTGGCACTCCTCTGGCGCGCGAGGTCGCGCCGGTGGACCACGCGGTGCGCGCGCTCGTCGCGCTCACGGACGAACGACACGAGCTCGCGCGGCGCGAGTTCGAGATCTACGACGGCGCCCTGCGCCGCAAGAACACTTCCAGCCTGGAGCGCAGGCTCCAGGAGGAGGTTCAGGACCGGCTGGAGAGCCACCCGTCGAACCCGACGGACGGCTGAGGCCTCGACCCTAGCGACGATGATGCGAACCACACTCTTCCCCGCTCTGTTCCTGCCGCTCCTGGCCCTGTCGGGCTCGGCGCAGGAGACGCCCACGCTCACGCAGCGGCTCGAACGCCTGACCGAGACGCTCGAGGAGGCACGCGTAGAAGCGCACGTCCCCGGGATGTCCCTGGCGGTCGTGCTGGACGACGAGATCGTCTACGCGCGCGGGTTCGGGTTCGCGGACCTCGAACAGGAGCGCCCGGCGACGCCCGAGACGATCTACCCGATCGGCTCGACGACGAAGGCGATGACCGCGACCCTGGCCGGCATGCTCGTGGACGAGGGCAAGCTGGACTGGGACGACGCCGTGACGGACTACCTGCCGTACTTCGACCTGGACGTGCGGAGCGAGGACGAGGACGCGGCCTGCACCCTGCGGGACCTCCTCTCCCATCGTCACGGGTTCGCGCGCATGGGCATGCTGTGGGTCGGCGGCGAGGCGACGCGCGAGAAGATCCTGCGTACGGCCGCCGGGGCGGAGCCCTTCGACGACTTCCGCGCGGGCTTCCACTACTGCAACGTGACCTACCTCGCGGCCGGCATGGCGGTCGGCGTCGCCGACGAGACGACCTGGGACGAGATGATGGTCGATCGCCTCTTCACGCCGCTCAGCATGGAGGCGACCACGCTCGCCAAGGCCGACGTGGTCGAGGATCCGCGCCTCGCGGTCGGCTACCGCTGGGAGGCGGCCGACGAGGCCCACGTGCGGGAGCGCTTCGCCCGGCTCGACCCGATCGGTCCGGCGGGCTCGGTGAACTCGAACGTGCTCGACATGGCGCAGTGGGTGCGGCTGTTGCTCGGGCGCGGGGAGGTGGACGAGATGCGCCTGATCTCCGAGTCCAGCCTGCGCGAGACGTGGTCGCCGCAGATCCCCATCGGCGGCGATCGGACCTACGGCCTGGGCTGGATGCTCGGTTCGTGGGGGGGCTCCGGCATGGTCGAGCACGGCGGGAACATCGGCGGCTTCAGCGCCGAGGTGGGACTGCTTCCCGAGCGCGGACTCGGCTTCGTGCTGCTCACCAACCTGAGCATGGCGTCCCTGCAGCAGAGCTCGCTCGGCATCGTGTTCGAGGCGCTGCTCGGCGACTGGGAGGAGGAGACGCCCATCGAGGCCGGGGCCCCGGCCGCGATCGCCTACGACGAGTTCGGCGGGACCTACGTCGCGAACTTCGCGAGCTTCCGCGACGAGGAGTTCGAGGTGCGCGTCCAGGAGAGCGGTCTGGCGCTCCACATCCCGAGCCAGCAGACCTTCGCGCTGCGGGATCCCGACGCGGAGGGTCGCTGGGAGTTCGCGCTGACGGACACCATCGCGATCACCTTCGACCGTGACGACGCGGGGGCCGTGGTGGGGCTGACCCTGCACCAGGGCGGCTACTCCTTCGAGGTTCCGAAGAAGGGTGTCGCGGCGTCCGGAGGTGCCGACCCGGAGGAGCTGGCGCGCTACGGAGGCACCTATCGCCTCGAGGGCGGCGACAAGGAGATCGAGCTCTCGGTCCGCGGCGGACGGCTGGTGATGGAGGACCGCGGCATGCTCCTGGCCTTCGAGGATCCCGGCGAGGACGGACGGGCGAACCTGCGCGCGCGTCCGGAGCAGGGGGCCACCTTCCAGTTCGACGAGAGCGGGCGCGTGATCGCGCTCCTGTTCCACGGAGACGCCGGGGACCGGCTGTTCGAGCGACTGCAGGGCGACGACGAGGTCGAGCTGCCCACCGTGGCCGAGGTCCTCGAGCTGAGGAACGTGGAGCAGCGCATGCAGCTCCTCGCGAAGCGTGGGGGGACCCGCGTGACGGGCGAGGTCTGGATCGCGCAGGCCGGCCTGCGCGGAGAGGTCACCGTCCTGACGAGCGGGGAGAACCTCTCCACGCGACTCGACTTCGGCGAGTTCGGAGTGACGCACATCGTGCGCACGGAGAGCTCGGCCGCGCGCTACACGCCGATGGAGGGAGTGCGGGAGCTGAAGGGCCTCGAGCGCGCGCAGCTCGGGCTGGAGCATCCGCGCGTACAGGAAGGAGACTGGCGCGAGGTGTTCGACTCGGCCCGCGTGGTCCGTGCGGACGAGCTGGACGGGAAGTCGGTCTGGGTCGTGCGCCTCGTGTCCGGGGAGCTCCCGCCGCTGGACTACTGGGTGGACGCGGAGAACGGAGACCTCCTGCGGATCGACATGAGCACGGTGGAGGGCCCGCTGCGGATCCCGACCACGACGACCTACCACGACTTCGAGGAGATCGAGGGGTTCCGGCGCGCGAAGCGCGTCGAAGCCGTCAACCCGGCCTCCGGGCGGACGGTGATGACCTTCGACTCCCTGGAGTCCGGGCTCGAGCTGGCGGACGACGCCTTCCGCGTCGCGGATCCGCGAAGAGCGGAGTCGGGGGCCGGGCGCTGACCGTCCCACGGTCTCGTCTCCGAGGATCTCCGTCGACCGTTCGGCGGGGATCCTCGACCGACTCCACCGGGCGACCGCCAGCCTGGGGACGGCGGCGCTTCGCGTGCGGATTCGCGCGCGAAGCCGTTCCGTTCGGGAGCGGATTGGCCGATGATGCGAGCGGAAGTCGTCCTCTCCTCGACCCGCCTCGCCCCATGGACTCCACGCCTCGACGCTCTCCACTTCGCGCACTCGCCACGGGCCTCCTCACCGCGACCCTGCTCGGGACGGCGGGGGCGAGCTGCCTCGGCCCGACGGTCGAGACCCGTGCGGACGCCTCCTTCGACATCGCCGCCGTACGGACCTTCGCCTGGGGGGACATCGGTGAGGTCGAGGGGGCGGACGGTGCGCTCGCCGACGTGCTGCACCAGGAGCTGGACCGCCGTCTCGACGCGCTCGGTTGGCAGCAGGTTCCCGAGGAGGACGCCGACGTGCTGGTCTCCTACCGCACGCTGGTGGAGACGCTGCAGCGCACGAACGATCCCTACTTCGACTTCTACGCGGTGGAGCAGTACGAGCTCGGCACGCTGACGATCGATGTCCAGGACGTCGTCTCCGAGGAACCGCTCTGGAGCGGATCGGCCAGCGGCGAGCTGCGGCTGACGGCCGTGGTGCGCGGTCCGAGCTCCAACCGGCTCAAGCCGGTCCAGGAGAAGCGCGACTGGCAGGCCGCCGAGAAGGTCGAGGCGATCCTGGCCGCGCTGCGCGCCGCGCGCTAGTCGCCGATCGCGTCGAACGAGACCGAGCCGGTCTCGATGTCGTACATGGCCCCGACCATGGCGATCTTGCCGTCGGCCTCGAGCTCCCGCAGCACCTCGCTGCGGTGGCGGATGTTCTCGAGCGTGTAGGTCACGTTCTCCCGCGCGACGGCCGTCACGAAGGACGAGTTCGACGACGTCCGCTGCGCCGGGTCCGCGGGCTCCGGGACGCGCGTGAGGACCGGCCGGATCCCGCCGAGGAGGTGGGTGAGGTTGCCCAGCTCGACGCCGTCGCAGGCTCCCTTCACCGCGCCGCAGTGCGTGTGTCCCATCACGACCAGAAGCCTCGCACCGGCGACCGCGCAGCCGAACTCGAGGCATCCGAGGGCGTTCTCGTCGATCACGTTGCCGGCGATGCGCACGCTGAAGAGGTCTCCGATCCCGGCATCGAGGATGAGCTCCGCGGACGCGCGCGAGTCGATGCAGGAGAGGACGATCGCGTAGGGCCACTGTCCCTTGCGCGTGGCGGCGACCTGGTCCAAGAGGTCGCGGTCCGCCGGGGCGTTGGAGACGAAGCGGCGGTTGCCCTCCGCCAGGAGCGCGAGCGCCCGCTCCGGCGTCATGCCGGCCTGGCTCTCGGCGTTCTGGGTCGGATAGGTCATGAGGCTAGCTCGATGCGGGGGCGAGGGACGGGTTCTCGATGCGCTCGACGGTGATGTCGCGGCGCGCGGCGGACTCCTGGAAGTCGGCGATGATCTCGACGACGTCCTGATCGATGTGGATCGTGCGCGAGGTGTCGATCGTGACCAGGCTGCCGTTCGGGATGTCCTTCAGCTCGTTCAGGATCGCGCCCTTGTTGAGGAAGGTCACCTCCTCGGCCAGGCGCAGGACGACGCGGTGCTGCGCGCCCTCGTCGGTCTCCTCGATGTGCATGAAGTGCGAGTTGAGGTAGTGCGCGCGCAGGATGGAGAACAGGGCCGCGACCATGCCGACGCCGATGCCCGTGAGCAGGTCGGTTCGCAGGATCGCCACGATCGTGATCACGAAGGGCAGGAACTGCGACAACCCCAGCCGGTACATCGCGAAGAAGAGCGACGGCCGCGCGAGCTTGAAGCCCACCACGAAGAGGATGCTCGCCAGCGCCGCCAGCGGGATCAGGTTCAGCACGAACGGGAAGATCAGCACGAAGACCAGGAGGAACAGGCCGTGCAGGATGGCCGAGAGCTTCGTCTGCCCGCCGGACTGGATGTTGGCCGAGCTACGCACGATGACCTGCGTGACCGGCAGACCGCCGATCGCGCCCGAGGCCATGTTCCCGATGCCCTGCGCGAAGAGCTCGCGGTTCGTGGGCGTCACGCGCTTCTGTGGATCGAGCTTGTCCGTCGCCTCCACGCACAGGAGCGTCTCGAGGCTCGCGACGACGGCGATCGTGAGCGCCGAGATCCAGATCGCGCTGTCGGAGATGCGCGACCAGTCCGGGTACTGCAGGTTCCCGACGACGTCTCCGACCGGCACGCTCACGAGGTGGGACGGCGCGAGCGCGAACCCCGTGTCGAGCGACTGGTTGACCAGCTGGTAGACGATGCCGAAGAACACCGCGACCAGGGGTCCCGGCAGGATCTGGAAGATGCCGCCCTTCTTCGAGAGCTTCAGCTCCCACAGCAGGAGGATCGCCAGGCAGCAGACCGACACCAGGATCGCGCTGGGCGTGAAGTCCTCGAGCATCGCGGTGAGCTCGGAGAAGGTCGTCTCCCCGTCCGGCTGCTCGAAGGCCAGCTCGCCCTCCGGATCCGTGTCGTGTCCGAGCGCGTGGGGGATCTGCTTCAGGACGATCAGGAGCCCGATGCCGGCGAGCATCCCCTTGATCACCGAAGAGGGGAAGAAGTACGCGAGCACGCCCGCGCGCGCGATCCCCATCGCGATCTGCAGTCCGCCGGCCAGGACGACGGCGACCAGGAAGGCCTCGAAGCCGAGCTTCCCGATGGCTTCCAGGACGATGACCGCCAGGCCCGCGGCCGGACCGGAGACGCCGAGAGGGGAACCGCTCAGAGAACCCACGATCAGGCCTCCGACGATTCCCGCGATGAGTCCCGACATGGGCGGCGCCTTGCTCGCGAGGGCGATCCCGAGGCACAGCGGGACGGCCACGAAGAAGACCACGACGCTGGCGGGGAGGTCCTTGCGGAGGTTCGCGAAGAGATTCAAGCGGGCGCGTCCTGGGGCTGCGTGGGATCGACGGAACGGGGCCGTGTCCTGGTTGCGAACCAGACTCGGGCCTGAGAACTTCGAAGTCTAGGAGGATCCGTCAGGGCGGGACACTTGCTTCCGGAATCAAAGTACCTGAAAATGACTTCCGGTATTCCGGTCAAGCCCCTCCCGCGACCCGTCGATCGAAGGGGTTGTCCCCCAGAGACCTCCGCATGGTCCGTCCTCCGCATCGCTGGACCTTTCTCAGCAATCACGCCCACGTCCTGATCTGTCTCGCGCAGAACCCGGACATGCGGCTGCGTGAAGTGGCGGAGCGCATCGGCATCACGGAGCGGGCGGTGTTCAACATCATCGCCGACCTGGAGCAGGAGGGCTTGTTGACGCGCTACCGCGAGGGACGTCGGAACTCCTACGAGCTCAGCCTCGAACATCCGCTGCGTCACCCGATCGAGAAGCACCGCCAGGTGGGGGAGCTGGTGCGCTTGATCCTCGACTGAGGCGCGGTTCCGCGAGAGGCGCGGAGCCGCGAGCGTGCGAGGCCGCGCCCGTCCGGGGGCGCATCGTGCGCGGTGGGCACGGCGCGGCTTCGGGACCCCGGTCGCTGCGGGGTCCCGATCGAGCCGCGGATCAGCGATGGTCGCCGCCGTGGTGCGAGCGGATGTGCTCCAGGTCCTTGCCGGAGAAGTAGGTGTCGCTGAAGGCGAGGGCCAGCTCGCGCAGCTTCGCGACGTGAGCCTTGTCGGTGGTCTGCTTGCACTTCATCGCCGCGACGGTGATGCCGTGCATCTGCGCGAGCTGCGTGTGGTACTTGTCGCGCGCCTCCGGCGTGTCCTCCTTGGGCGCCTTGATCCGCTGCGCGAGCCAGTAGGACGCAACGGTCTCCTGGATGGACTGCGCGTGCTCGTCCTTCGCGAGGATCCAGCGCACGAGCTGGTTGGAGGAGGCGTCCTTCGACGCCTCGAGCTCCTGGATCACGCCCATGCCCTTCTCGATCGTCGCAGCGTCCTCCATCAGCATGTCGATGCGCATGCTGTCCCCGTAGATCCCGCAGGGGACCTGACAGTGGCGAGGGCTGGCGGCCCCAGCGGGCGCCTCGGGGGAGTTCGGGTGGAAGAACGGCACCAGGGCCAGGAAGAGCAACGTGCGAATCACGGTCGAACCTCGTCGGAGAACGGTGTGGGGGCGCTCCGGAGACGGAGCAGCGATTCCCCGTATCCTACCCAGCGGAGGGGGCGCTTTCGCGTCGGGGCTCGGGACTCCACGGCTCCCGAACAGAGAGTCCCGGGCCTGCCTTCCGGGCAACGGTTCCGGATTCGAACAGGGGAGCGTCGAATCGAAGTTTGGCATTCCGCGGATTGAGTTCCCGAACCGGAAGGGCTCTACTCCAAGACGGTTTCCCCCCCTTAACCTCTACCTCTCCATTCTCTCATGAGTTCCGTGGACAATGACCGCGCGATTCGCGAGCGCGTCGACGCGTTCGTCGACGATCTTTCCGAACTGATCCGCATTTCCGCCCTGGAGGCCGTGCAGGAGGCGTTGGCCGGTGCCGCGACGCCCTCCGGCCGCAGCCAGCCGGCGCGCGCCGCCCGCAAGACCGCGCGCCGCGCGACTCCCGGAAAGCGGATTCGACGCTCCTCCGCGGAAGTCGAAGCTCTGCAAGGGAAGATTCTCGCGCACGTTCGATCCCATCCCGGACAACGATTGGGCGAGATTGCCAAAGCGCTGAATCTCGCGACGAAGGACGCGCGTCGACCTGCTTTCCAGTTGGTCGAGTCCAAGGCCCTGAAGACGACGGGCCAGCGAGGCGGGACGCGCTACTTCGCGCGCGGCGCCAGCACTTCCGCGGCGTCGAGCTCCGCCCCCCGCAAGGCCACCAAGAAGGCCAAGAAGAAGCGCTCGACGAAGAAGGCCGGCTAGGGGGCCGTCTCGGGATCGGCGGTGGACCCGCGCTGCGCGGGCCGCCGCCCCCGGAGGAACGCGGTCCGCGCCGACGCTCCTGCCGTCACTGACGCGCGCGATGGTCGCGCGCGACGAGCTCGCCGAGGCTGCTGCGACAGAAGATGCGGCCGTCGGAGAGCACCGGCGTCGTCCAGCACACGCCGTCCTCGAAGAGCTTGACGCGCGACTCCTCCTGGAAGCCGTCCTCGCCGGCCGCGCTGACGATCAGCTCTCCGTCCTCGCTCAAGACGATCAGACGGTCGTCGGCGGCGATCACGGTGCCCTTGCCGAGACCGCGCTCGATCCAGCGCACGTCGCCGTCCGGAGTCAGGCACTTCAGGATCGCGTCGTCGAACCCGTAGAGCAGGCCGTCGTAGAGCACGCAGCCGTTCATCTTGCTGTTCATCGCCTTGCTCTCCCACTCGACCTCGAGCCCCTCGGGCGTCAGGCGGAGCATCGCGCAGCCGAGCTCGTTGTAGCCGGTGGAGATGAAGATGCGGTCGTCGATCACGATCGGCGTCGCGCTGTTGACGTTGTACTCGGAAGTCCACGGGTGCACCGCGATCTCCTCACCCGTGGCGGCCTCGAGGACGCACAGGCCGGTTCCGTTGAACACCGCGAGCAGCTCCTCCTCCCCGATCCGGAAGGGTGCCGGCACCGAGTAGGCGTAGCCGTAGTCCTTGGTCTCCCAGCGGGTCTCGCCGGTCGCCTTGTCGATCGCGATCGTGGGGCCGGGGTTCAGGACCAGGACGTCCTCCAGGATCAGCGGCGCGGCCGCGAGGCCGAAGAAGCCGAGTCCCTCCTCGCGATCCACCAGCTCGCGCTCATAGAGCACCTTGCCCGTCGCGGCGTCGAAGCAGAACAGGCTGCCGAGGCGCGACATCACGTACAGGCGACCGTCCTCGGCCACGGGGGTCGAGAGCGAGCCTCCGCCGTGCATGTTGTCCCACAGCTTCGCGGGGTAGGCGTGCGTCCAGAGGATCTCGCCGCTCTCGGCGTCGAAGGCGGTGACCACGTCCTCCGAGGCGCCCTCGTCGAACCCGATGGTGAACAGCCGCCCCTGGTGGATGCAGACGCAGGAGTAGCCGCGACCCACCTCGGCGCGCCACAGGTCCTCCTTCGCTCCGACGGAGCTCCAACCCTTCTCCGGCGACACGCCGTCCCGCGCGGGGCCGCGCCAGCGCGTCCACTCTCCGCGCGGCTCCTCCTGGAGGGCGGAGGTCGAGAGCGAGAGAGCGACGAGGGCGAGCGGAGCGAGGGAGACGTGCATGGGCGGTTCCGGGGAGGGACGTTCGGGAGCGGCTCAGTCTACCGCGCTTCTCCGCGCCCGCCTCGGCCGCGGATGCACCGACCGTGTTCGAGGAGCTCCGGCTCGGCGTCTCGCTCGTCCCCTCCGGCTCAGCGCCGCGCCGCGCGTGCGTGTCCCTCGAGCCCCTCGTGGCGCGCGAGTCGTTCGACGTCCTCGGCGACGACCTCGGGACGCTCCATCCGCATCCAGGTCGCGGGTTTGAGGAACGTGAGGACGGACAGACCGGCCTGGAAGCGCGCGCTCCCGCCCGTGGGGAGCACGTGGTTCGGACCGACTCCGTAGTCTCCGAAGACCTCGGCGCTCGCCGCGCCGAGGAACAGCCCGCCGTAGTTGGAGAGCCCCTCGGCCAGCCGCTCCGGGTCCGCGACGCAGAGCTCGAGGTGCTCCGGCGCCAGCCGATCGACGAGACGCCGGGTCTCCTCGTCGTCCCGCACCAGGAACGCCCGTCCGTTCCGGGTGAGCGAGGTGCGCGCCGTGTCCGCGGTGGAGAGGTCGGAGAGCTGTCGCTCCAGCTCGGCCTCGACGGCCGTGACGACGTCGGGCGAGGTCGTGACGAGCATCGCGCGCGCGTCGACGTCGTGCTCGGCCTGCGCGATCAGGTCGCGCGCCACGAGGACCGGGGACGCGGTCCCGTCCGCGACGACCACCAGCTCGCTGGGGCCCGCCAACCCGTCGATGCCGACCTCGCCGACGAGCAGCTTCTTCGCCGCGGTCACCCAGCGGTTCCCGGGACCGACGACCAGGTCGCTCTGGGGCACCTCGACGCCGAACGCGAAGGCCGCGATCGCCTGCGCGCCGCCGGCGGCCAGGAGACCGTCGGCTCCCGCGACGGCGGCCGCCGCGAGCGTGATCGGCGCCGGGCTGGGAGAGGCGCAGAACACCGTCTCCACGCCCGCTGCGCGCGCCGTGACGACGGTCATCAGGACCGAGGAGGGGAGCGGGTAGCGGCCCCCGGGGGCGTAGGCGCCGACCGTGTCGACCGGCAGCCAGCGGTGTCCGGCTCGACCGCCTTCGATCGCGACGTCGAGGTCCTGCACGCTCGCGCGCTGGGCCTCGGCGAAGGTGCGGATCCGTTCGGCGACGCGTTCGAGCAGGGTGCGGTCGGCGACGGCGAGCGCGTCCCGCGCGCGCTCCAGCTCCGCCCGCTCGAAGAGGAGCGGGGCGGAGGGAGCCAGGCGATCGAGCCGCTCCGCGTGGCGTCGCAGCGCGTCGCTCCCACCGCGTCGCACGTCCTCGACGATGGCGCCGGCACCGGCGAGCGTCTCGGCGTCGACCGGCGCGGTCGCGTCCAGGTCCTGGTCCTCGGCGGTCCACAGGGCTAGCAACGGGCTCATCGGGTTCGCTCCTCGTCCCCGTCGGGGACCTCGCTGGGCTGTCTGCGGGGCTTCTTCTCCATCGGACGTCGCGTGACGCGACGCTCGCGCCGATCGAGCTCCGACGCCACGTCCTCGAGCCGGAGGCCCGCCGAGACGCCGCGCACGAGCGCGAAGTACAGGACGTCGGCGAGCTCGTGCCGCACCTCGTCGTTCGCACGCGCTTCGATCAGCTCCTCGACCTCCTCGCGCAGCTTGGACGCGAGCAGCGACTCGTCGCGCGCCAGGCGAACCGTGTGCGACTCCTGCGAACCGTCCTCGATCCGCGTACGCAGTCGGCGCACGAGGCGACCCAGCCCACGGTCCTCGCCCCAGCAGGTGCGGGTCGCCGCGTGGCAGAAGCCCGGCTCCGCCTGCCGCACGGTGAAGCGCAGCGCGTCGCGATCGCAGTCGACGTCGACGCGCAGGAGCTCCTGGGTCGCGCCGGAGGACGCGCCCTTGGTCCAGCGGCCGCGCTTGCGGCTCTGGTAGACCCCGCGACCGGTCGCGAGGGCCTCGGCAACGCTCTCCCGACTGGACCAGGCCAGTCCCAGCGCGACTCCGAGCTCGTCGGTGACCACGGTGGGGAAGAGGCCGTCCTCCCGGTCGGTCGTGACCGGGGCCAGGAACGCGTCCGCGAGGGAGAGTCGCCCGGAGTAGAGCGCCATCCCGACCTGAGCGTCGGCGCCCAGTCGGTCGAGCTCGCGGATCTCCTCGGCCGTGGTCACTCCGCCCGCGATCGTGACGCGCGCGGAACCCGCGGCCTCGACGACCTCGCTCGCGAACGCCAGGTCCGTCCCCCCGAGCCGTCCCTCGCGCTCCACGAAGGTCACGAGGAACGAAGAGCACAGCTCGCGCAGCTCGGCCAGACGCTCCAGCAGTCCGCGCCCGGAGCCGCGCCGCCAGCCGTGGGTGACGACCTCGCCGTCGCGCGCGTCCAGCGCGACCTGCACCCGGTCCCGCGGCAGCTCGGAGAGGAGCTCCGGGGAGGCCGCGGTCCCGAGGACGACGCGAGCGGCGCCGGCGTCGAGCCAGGCGCGTGCCGTCTCGACGTCGCGGATGCCACCGCCGACGCGAACCGAGGCCCGGCGGCACAGCTCGCGTACGAGGTCCGCGTTGCTGCCCTCGCCCTTCGCGGCGTCGAGGTCGATCACCGCGACCTCTCCGACGCGCGCGAAACGGTCGAGCAGCGGACGCGGGTCGCCCGCGTCGATGGCGAGGGTCTCGCCTTCGACGAGCTGCACCGTGCGCCCGCCGGCCAGGTCGATCGAGGGAACGATCATGTCCGCACCTCCTTTCCCAGTGCGCCCAGGGCGCGCTTCAGGTCGCCGACGGTCGTGATCCCGTCGTGCAGGATCGAGGCCGCGAGCACCGCGCTCGCGCCGGTCTCGAGAGCTTCTGCGAGGTGCTCGGCGGTCCGGGCTCCTCCGGACGCGATGATCGGAACCGAGACGGACTCCGCGACCGCGGCCAGCAGCGCCAGGTCGTAGCCCGACTGGGTCCCGTCGCGATCGAAGCTCGTCAAGAGGACCTCGCCGGCGCCTCGACGGCACGCGTCCCGCGCCCAGGCGACGGCGTCGAGTCCGGTCCGCTCCGCGCCGGAGTGCGTCACCACCTCCCAGCCCTCCGCGTCCGTCCGGGCGGCTGCGTCCAGCGCGAGCACCGTGCACTGGGCGCCGAAGCGCTCCTCGAGCTCTTCCAGGAGCTCGGGGCGCGCGACGGCGGCGCTGTTGACGCCGACCTTGTCCGCGCCGGCGTCGAGCAGGGCCTCCGCGTCGGCGACGCTTCGCACGCCGCCACCGACCGTGAGCGGGATCGGCAGCACGCGCCGCACCGCGCGCACGGTCTCGTAGGCGTGGGCACGTCCACGCGGGGTCGCGGAGACGTCCAGGAGGCAAAGCTCGTCGGCGCCCTGCTCGGCGTACACCGCTGCGAGCTCGGCCGGATCTCCGGCGTCGCGCAGGCCTGCGAAGCGGACGCCCTTCACGACGCGGCCATCGCGCACGTCGAGGCAGGGAACGATGCGAGGCAAGAGCATCACGCACCTCCCTGGACCGGATCCGCGGCGGCCAGCCAGCGACCGAGGAGTCGTGCTCCCCAGGCGCCGGAGAGCTCCGGGTGGAACTGGCAGGCCAGCACCGCTCCGCGCTGCATCGCGCTCACGAAGGTCCCGCCGTAGGTCGTCGTCGCGACCTCCCAGCCGGCCGGTGCTTCGGTCAGGCGGTAGGTGTTCGCGAAGTACCCGACGCCGGACTCGATCAGCCCGGGCGCCCGCGGCTCGACGGCGTTCCAGCCCAGCTGGGGAACCGGCAGGTCGCCCTGGAAGCGCGTCGCGCCCCCGGGGACCACGCCGAGGCCCCGTACGCCGGGGCTCTCCTCGCTGCCCTCCGTCAAGAGCTGCATGCCGAGGCAGATCCCGAGCGTGGGGAGGCCGGCTTCGACGCGCGCACGGAGCGCGTCGACGAGCGCGAGCTCCTCCAGCCGGCGCGCCGCCGCACTGAAGGAGCCGACGCCCGGGAGCACCACGCGGGAGGCCGTCGCGATCGTCGCGGCCTCGCTCGTCTCCACGGGACGGGCGCCCAGGCGCTCGAAGGCCGCGCGCACGGAGGCGACGTTGGCGACGCCGGTCGCGACGATGTGCACGTCCTGGCGGCTCACGAGAGCACCCCCTTGGTGCTGGGCACCTCTTCGCCGCTGCGGCGGACCGCCTGGCGCAGCGCGAGCGCCGTCGCCTTGAACGCGGCCTCGGCGCGGTGGTGGTCGTTCGTGCCGGTGAGCACCGAGACGTGGAGCGCCATGCGCGCTTCGATCGCGAGCGAGTTCAAAAAGTGGGTCAGGTTCTCCGACGCGACGGCTCCGATGGACTCGCGACGGAGCCCCAGCTCGACGGCCGGCCACGGGCGACCGGCCAGGTCGATCACGCAGCGCGCGAGGGCCTCGTCGAGCGGCGCGAAGGCCCAGCCGAAGCGCTCGACCCCGCGCAGGTCCCCGAGCGCCTCGCGCAGAGCACGGCCGAGGACGATCGCGCAGTCCTCCACCGTGTGGTGGTCGTCGACGACCAGGTCGCCCCGCGCCAGGAGGCGCAGGTCGAAGCGCGCGTGCTTGGCGAGGCTCGCGAGCATGTGGTCGAGGAAGGGGAGGCCCGTGTCGATCGTGCTCTCCCCGGCTCCGTCGAGGTCGAGGAGCAGCTCCACGTCGACCTCGCGGGTCGTTCTTCGTTGGCGGACGGTGCGGTTCACGAGGGGCGCTCCAGCGTTCGGGGGAGGACGGCGGTGAGGGCGTCGACGAGCGCGGCGAAGACCGTGCTCTCGCCCGGCAGCGTGATGCGGACCGCGTCGGCGAGCTCCGGGTCGTCGGGAAAGCGGCGCAGCGCGAAGCCGCGCTCGGCCACCTCGCGGGTGGTCCGCTCGGCGTCGAGTCCGCGAACGAGCACGAAGTTTCCCTGGGTGGGGAGCGCCGGCCGCGCCCCGAGCTCCTGCACGAGGTGCGTGAGCTCCTGGCGCTCCGCGCGGATGCGCTCGACGTAGGACGCGACGTCGTCCGCGCCGGTGGCGAGGCGCTCGAGCGCGATCGCGCGAGAGGCGACGGAGACCGGGAACGGGTTGCCGCTCGCGGCCAGACGCTCGATCCAGGCGGGGGTTCCGAGCACGCAGCCGACGCGCAACCCCGCGAGCCCCCAGGCCTTCGAGAGCGTGCGCAGGACGACCACGTTCTCGAGCCCGAGCGCGACGTCGGTCGGGTCGGCCTCCGCGAGCTCGCCGTAGGCCGCGTCGAGCACGATCAGCGCGGTCGGGCAGGCGCGCGCGATGCGCGCGACCTGGTCCGGGGGGATCACGCCGCCGGTGGGGTTGTTCGGGGTCACCAGGAAGACGACCTCGGTGCGCGGACCGACGCTCGCGAGCAGCCGGTCCACGGGGAACGGGCCCTCCGGCCAGGCGACGCGCACCAGCGAGCCGCCGGCGAGCGCCACGTAGCGAGGGATCATCTCGAAGGTCGGCGTGGCGACGACGGCCTCGCGACCCGGGCCGAGCGTGGCGAGACAGGCGCGCAGGAGACCGTCGTCCGCGCCGGCCGTGACCAGCACGCGGTCCTCGGTCAGGCCGAAGCGCTCGGCGAAGCGCGCCTCGAGCGTCCGCTCGCGCGGGTACGGGGCGAGCGCCTCCGCCTCCAGCACGGGCAGGTCCAGGTCGCGCGGCGCGCGCCCCTCGTTGCTGGCGAGGGAGACGCGGACCGCGGCGCCCGCCGGGGGCGGGGCGTAGGCTCGAGTGGGCTTCACGGG
>CAZDYS010000021.1:0-19099 GCA_964509445.1 uncultured Planctomycetaceae bacterium | reverse complement strand
GTTCGAACCACGAGATATCGGATCGGGTCCATGGCGGCAGAGGGTCCGGAGAGCTTACTGATCCGCGCTGCCGGGAACACGAATCCGCGATTCCCCGGGCTCAGGGACCCCGGAGGAACCCTGCAGCAGCCCCGCCTCGCGCAGGATCGCGTTCGCGACCCGTCCCGCGAGGACACGACTCCCCTCCTTGTGGAAGTGCACGTCGCGCTCGTTCTGCAGCTCCGTCAGACGCGACTCGGCGAAGGCGTACAGGTCGTGGACCGGAACCGCGTGCTCCTCCATCACCCGCCGGGCGACCCGGTTGTAGGCGAGCGGGTCCGCCGGAGCGCGGTGCGGACCACCCACCCCCTCCGGGACGGGCGTCGTCGTCGCGAACACGACGCGTGCGCCGGTGGCGAGGAGCCGCGCCACGATCGAGCGAAGCTGGGCCTCGTAACGAGGCAGCGGCGCCTGCTGCGGGTGGCTCGGGTCCTTCGAGTTTTTGCCGGTCTCGGGATCGACGCGCTTGAGGTCGTGCAGCCCGAAGTTGAAGTGGATCACGTCCCAGTCTCCACCGTCGATCGCGAGCCACTCCTCCAGGTGGAGGACCCCGTGGTTC
Source organism: uncultured Planctomycetaceae bacterium (assembly GCA_964509445.1). Taxonomy (GTDB): domain Bacteria; phylum Planctomycetota; class UBA1135; order UBA1135; genus CAZDYS01. The sequence goes on along the minus strand of CAZDYS010000021.1, from coordinate 18,501 downwards.
GTTCCCTGACAGTTCGCCTTGCCGCCCTTCGCGTTGCGCGGGCGATGCACGACGGCGCGCTCTCCGAGTGTCTCGACCACGGCGTCGTGGTAGCCCATCGAGATCGAGTCGCCGAGCAGGAGCACGCGCACCGGCTCGATGAGCGGCGTGCGCTCGTGGGCGAAGAGCTGCCGCAGCCGCACGCTCGAGACCCGGGCGGTCGTGGCGAAGGACGCGACGCCGAGGGGTCGGGAAAGCAGCACCTCCGGTCTCAGCTCGACGCGTCGACCCGCGACGGGAACGTCGAACAGGAGCTCTTCGTCCAGCCAGGCCACGACGCGCTCCGGCGTCACCCGCACGCGCGCCGTGTAGTCGCGCCCTTCCTCGTACGTGCGATAGCTCGTGGTCTCGTTCTCGGAGGCGTCGCTCCCGTCGAGGCACGAGAGGCCCGTCACGGCACCGCCCCAGCCCCCGAGCACGAGCGTCGCGAAGGACGCGCCGACGGGGAGCGTGAGCCCGCAGAAGAAGTCCGTGCCGCCGAGCCGCGCCGCGACCACCTCGACCTCGTAGTTCGTCCGAGGGAGGCCGCCCCCGTCCGCGCGGTGGATCCCGGTCAGCATGGACCCCATCGGCAGCACGGCGGACCCTTCACGGAGCGCGACCTCGCCCTCGCCCCCGAAAGGCGTCACCTGCCAGCCCTCGAGCGAATCCCCGTCGAACAGCACCTGCCAGGGGCCCGGGCTTCGTCCGTCGTCGAGCATCGCATCGCCCGCGTCGCCAGGTTCGAGAGACGCACAGGCCGCCGTCCAGGCCGCGAGGAGCGGCGCCCACGGGAAGAGGTGCCTCATGGGCGGCAGTCTAGTGCCGCGCTCCCGCGCCCGCTCGATCGCGAGCCCACCCCACCCCGGAACCGCCCGAGGAAACCGCCGACGCGCCGCCGCCTGGCACAATGCGCGCCCGTGAACGCTCCCGAGTCCCCTCCCCCCACGATCGAAGCCTGGTGCCGCGCCTGGATCGAGTCCTCGGACCTCGCCACCAAGCTCACGCCCGCTGCTCCGCCGGATCCGAGCCGTGCCACGAGCTGGGAGGTCGACCCTCGACCCGTGCGTCTCTCGGCGCCCGGGCGTCCGCGCGAGCTCGAACTCACGGACCGCAGCCCGCGCACGCCGCGCGGACGCGCGCTGCTCCGACCCGAGGTGCGCGCGCAGCTGGTGCACACCTTCCTGCACCACGAGCTGCAGGCGGCGGAGCTGTTCGCCTGGGCGGTCCTCGCCTTTCCCGCGACGCCGCGCGCGTTTCGCGCCGGCCTGGTCCGCCTGTGCCTCTCCGAGCTCGAGCACCTGGCGCTCTACGAGAACCACCTGCGTCGCCTCGGCTCGCGGGTCGGGGCCTTTCCCGTGCGCGACTGGTTCTGGGAGCGCGTCCGCTCCTGTCGGACGCCGGCGGCCTTCGTCGCGCTGCTCGGCCTCGGCCTCGAAGGCGCGAACCTGGAGCACAGCGCTCGGTTCGCCGCCGCGTTCCGTGATGCGGGGGACGAGGAGGGTGCGCGCATCCTCGAGCGCGTCGAGGAGGAGGAGGTCGCGCACGTCGCTTTCGCCGTGCGCTGGTTCGAACGCCTGGCGGGAGAGCCGCTGACCTTCCGCTCCTGGGAACGTTCGCTGCCGCCGCCGATCACGCCGGCGGTCCTGCGTGGACGCCCGATCAATCGGGACGCTCGCGCCCGTGCGGGGCTCGACGCGGCGTTCCTCGCGCAGCTCGAGACCGTGCCGCCGCCGGACGGCTCCACGGAGGAGAGGGCGCGATGAGCGAAGGTCGACCGATCGCGTGGATCCTGAACCTCGACGCGGAGCACGAGCTGGAGTCCGGTCGCGGCTACTCCCCCACGGCTCGCCTGCGCGAGATCGTCGCGCTGCAGAGTCGGCAGCTCCTCGGCAGCCTGGTCGGGCCGCTGGATCGCGTCCTGACGCTGGAGACGGTGGAGAGCGGAGAGGCCGAGGGCTACGAGGGCCGCGCCTGGCTCCCGACGCGGCGTGCGCTCCGCGCGCTCGAGAAGGCCGGAGCCCGGCTCTCCGCGGCGCCCTCGCAGGAGACGCTCGAGCAGGTGAACCAGCGCCCGTTCGCCGCTGCCCTGCACGAGGAGCTGCGCGAAGCGAGCCCCGCGAAGCGTCTGGCTCGCAACCTCGACGCGTGCCTGCGACTCCTCGCCGAGCCTGCCCCCCTGGGCTGGCTCGTCCGGCGGACCTTCGGAGCGGCAGGCCGCGGTCGGCGCCGCCTCCACGCGGGAACCCCGAGCCCCGACGAGACGCGCTGGCTCGTCGCCGGCCTGCGCCGCGGGCCCCTCGTCGTCGAGCCCTGGGTGCGCGTCACGCGCGAGTTCACGCGCTCCGGCTGGGTCGCGCGGGACGGCTCCGTGCACGTCGCGCGGCCCTGCCTGCAGCGCACGACGGATTCCGGCGCCTGGATCTCCACGCGGCCCGCCTCGTCGGCCGAAAGAGACCGTGAGGACGACGCACGCCTGGAGGAGTCCTGCGCCCGTGCGGGGGAGGCGCTCGCGTCGGCGGGGTACTTCGGACCGTTCGGGATCGACGCGTTCCGTCACGACGCGGGGCCCGGCACGAAGGAACGGCTCAATCCTCTCAGCGAGATCAACGCGCGCTACACGATGGACTGGACCACCGGCATGACGACGCGACCGGACCTCGCCGAAACCGAAGAGACGGACGACAACGCATGAAGATCCTGATCGCAGCGGGCCTCGCGGCCCTCCTGGGCGGCGGTGTCTGGCTGAAGGCGACGGCCGACTGCTGAGGCGGCGGCAAGGACTCGGCCGGTTCGGCCGTGCTCGTCGCAGGCGTCCTGGGAACGGTCTGGTGGACCGGTCGGCCGAAGCCCGGTGGGACCGAAGGCAGCGATCCCACCGCGGAGGACGACGGTCCCGACGAAGGGCTCGACGACCCGCCCACGGACACCGACCTCCGGCAGTAGCGCTCGCTAGAATGCGCCGATGATCCAAGCTCTCGGAATCACGGCGCTCCTCCTCGCTCCGGTCGGCGTCCAGGAGACGGCTCCCGACGCGGAGACCCTGATCCAGCAGGCGTGGACCTTCCTGCCGGCCTACGACTTCACCCCGCGGCCGCTGCTGGACGACTCCAGCCGTGCTCGCGCCACGGCCGGCGCGCACCTCCTGCGGGCCGCGCTCGCACTGTCCCCCGAGCACGTGCGCGGACTGTGGAGCCTGGGCTACGCCGAGAGCCTGCTGGCAGAGGATCGCCACACGCGCGGGGATCGCGAGCGCGCCACGCAGCACAAGCGCGAGGCCGAGGAGGCTCTCCAGCGCGCGATGCTGCTGCGTCCCGAGGACCCCTGGGCGCTCTACGCGCGCGGGGCGGTACGAGGCGCGCTCGGGGAACATCGACGCGCGCTCGGCGACCTGAAGCGCACGCGTGAGCTGTGCGACCAGCTGCGCGCCCGGGGCGACTCCTCCGTCGACTACCTGCGGTTCAAGACGCTGGAGCAGAACGCCGAGCTCCTGCAGCGAGCCGGCGAGTTCGTGCAGGCGCGCGCCGCCCTGGAGTCCTTTCACGAGGAGTTCTCGAACAACGACTGGCCGCTCCTGATCGCGCTGGCCGAGAGCCACCTGCGCGAGCGCTCGTTCCCGGGCGCGTTCGACGCGTACCGGCGGGCGATCGAGGGCTACCCCTCCGACCATCAGGCCTACGCGCTCTCGGGGTACCTGGCAGGACTCGTCGGAGATCGCGAGGAGGCGACGCGTCAACTCACGACGGCGCTCGAGCACGAGCTCGCGCCGGGGATGTACACGCGTCTGTGGCTGTGGATCCTCGCGACCGAGGACGCGCGTGAGGGTGCGCGCGAGGACCTGGCGGGGTTCCTCGCGAACCCTCCGTCGACGCTGTCCGCATGGGATCGCACGCTCGGCTCCTTCGTGCTCGGATCCGGCGAGGCGACGGAGCTCCTGGCCGCCGGCCGCGCGGAACACGCACGCCGTCTCGAAGCGGCAGAGCCTCTGGACGACCTCCTGTGCGAGGTCTGGTACTACGCCGGCCTGCGACACGAGCTGGACGCCGCGGAGCTCGAGGCGGATGCGCGCGAGGGTCGGCTGCGCCAGGCGCTCCACGCCTACGGGACGGCCCTCGAGTCGTCCCCTGCCCGCTGGAAGTGGGAGTGGGCCTTCGCGCGGCTGGCGTTCGCGCGGCTCGCGGCGGAGCTGGACCTGCCCGCCGACCCCGGGTTCCGCATCGACGGGGCCTCCTACCAGTCTCCCCACGTCCAGGGGACGCTCGCGCGGACGAGCTGGCACCGACCGGGAACGCTCGAGTCGGTCCCCTACGTCGCCGACCCGCAGCCCGGCGACCTCCTGGTCGCGACGGTCACGACCGAGGGCGGAGTGGAAGTGCGCGTGATCGAGCTCGTCGACTGGGGCGAGTGAGGCCGGCGCGGACCGAGCAGAATCCGAAAACACCGAATCTCAGGAGGGAACCAATGAGTAGCCAGCAACTGGTCAAGAAAGGGAAGACGGTCACGCTCGCGTTGTTCGGATCACCGACGCGCGTGACCGTGCGGTTCGTCGGCAAGGTGGGAACGGGGTCCCCTGCTCTCGACGTCATCGTCGATGGGGCGCCGCTGACGAAGCTGCAGCTCCCGGGACAGCAGGTCGTGATGGATGCGAAGCGGGTCGACGTCAAAGCCTCCAACGCCGACATCCTGGTGGAGTTCACGAGCCCTCAATCGACTCCCGCCCCCACACCCGTCCCGACCCCCAAGCCACCGACCACTCCGGCGCCCAAGTGCAACGTCAGCGCTCGCCTCATCACCAAGCCGACCTCCGTGGAGGGCACCGGAGGCACGCGAATTCAACTCGAAGGTCTCGGGCTCGTCGATCCGGAAGCCTGCCGACCCGGAACCGTCGAACTCTCCTTCTTCGTCATGGACAAGAACGGGAGGCAGGTCGCTCATTCCTCCAAGGGGGCGACCGTCGAGAGCGGCGTCCAGGGGATCTCCCTCCTGACCAGCGAGGTCAAGGAGAGCCAGACCGTCCACGTCGTCCTACGAGCAGAGGCGAAGGGAGGAAAGAGCGCGGTGGAAACCCACACGATCAACGTCGTGTGACTCCAGCGACCAGCGGGCTCAGCCCGTCGCCATCTCGGTCTCGTGCGCCTCCATGAAGCGCACCATGCCGAGCTGCACGCGCGCGCGGTCCAGGTTGTGCCCCGCGCGGTCGATCTTGAAGTAGACGTCACCGGAGAGGTGATCGGTCAGGAACCGGAGGCCGATCGTGAACGTCACGAGCCGCGCGGAGAGGGGCATCAGGGAGATCTCCTCGGGCCCCAGGAACGCCTTGGCCTCCTCCAGGTAGCCGTCCCGCAGCGCACGGTAGAGCTCCAGGTCGGTGCCGATGCGGCTCGGATCCCGTTCGTCCTCGGCCGAAGTGGCGGCCGTGAACCGAACCAGGTCGCCGAAGTCGTACAGCGAGTAGGCCGGCATGCACGTGTCGAGGTCCACGATGCCCTTGGGCCGACGCGTGTCGTCGTCGAACAGGATGTTGTTGAGCTTCGTGTCGCCGTGGACGACGCGCTCCGGGAACGCCCCTCGGTCGAGCCGCTCTTGCATGGCTCCGGCGAACGCGCGTCGCTCCTGCACGAAGGCGATCTCCTCCGCCGCGGTGCTCCGGCGCGCCTCGTCCACGTCGCGCAGCGCCCGGTCGAACTGCTCGAGCCGGAACGGCGTGGAGAAGAAGTTCGGGATCGTCTCCACGAGCTCGTTCGCGTCCAGGTCGGACAGCTGCCTCTGGAACCACCCGAAAGCGCGCGCGGCGAGGTAGGCCTGCTCGGGTCCCTCGCAGCGATCGAAGGACGACGTGTTCTCGATGAACACGAAGGTGCGCCAGGCGCCGCTCGCCGTCCGGACGTAGGGGGATCCGTCGGTCGCGTGCACGAGCCGCATGGGCTCGAAGCCGTCTCCGGAGCCGCCGGACAGACGCTTCCCGAGATGCTCGGTCACGAGGCGCACGTTGCGCATCAGCCCATCGAGGTCGGGGAACACCTCGTCGTTCATGCGCTGGTGGAGCAGCCGGCGCGTCGTCCCGCCGGACTCCCAGCGAGACACGAAGGTGTCGTGGATGTGCCCGCGCTCGAGCGGGACGACGTCGACGAGCTCTCCCTCGGAGCGGAACGAGCGCACGGCCTCCTCGACCGTATCCTTTCGAAGCTCGTCCAACGGATCAGCGCAGCGGGTCGCCGGAGTTCACGTGGAAGTGCAGGTGCTTGGAGTCCTGGTACGCACCGAGGTTCGTCAACACGCGCGCGGCTCCGTGCGCTTCCTGGACCTCGGCGGCCACGTCCCGGACGACCTCGATCAGCTCCGGCAGGAGCTCGGCTCCCTCGGCACCGAGGTCCGTGAGCGACGGCACGTGCACCTTGGGGATCACCACGATGTGCACGGGCCAGAAGGGTCGCGTGTGGTGATAGGCCAGCACGCGCTCGGTCTCGCGCACCTTGTGCACGGGCGTGCGTCCGGAGAGCACCTCGTCGCAGTAGAAGTCGTCGGTCATGCGTTCGGAGGGCGCGCGCTGCAGGCCGCGCCCGCGCGGATTGTAGGGAGTCCTGCGAAGAGGGGTCGACCGATCGGCCCGACGATCCCGTCAGCGTCTGCGGCCGCCCGTCGTCGCCAGCGCGATCCCGCCCAGGGTCAGGACGGCCGCGACGCTCGCACGCTCGGTCCAGGACTCGTCGAGCAGGAGCACGCCGGCCAGCGCCGCGAGCACGGGCACCGACAGCTGCACGAGGCCCGCGCTGGTCGCGCTGTGTCCGCGCAGGGCGACGTACCAGACCAGGTAGCCGAGGCCCGAGGTGACCGAGCCCGACAGCATCGCGAGGACCGCGCCACGGGTCGTGAAGGTCGCGTCCGGGACCGTCCAGGCGAGCAGCACGAGGGCAGCCGGGACCGTCAGCACGAAGGTGCGCGCCGTCGCCGTACGCGCGACGGAGACCTTGCGTCCGTACAGCGAGTAGGCGCCCCAGGCACCTCCGGCGAGGAGCATCAGGAGCGTGTCACGCGTCCGCTCGCCGGACTCCAGCGGGAGCACGAGGACGACCAGGCCGGCGATCGCCGCGAGCGCGCCGAGCCACTGCCGACCCCGCAGCCGCTCGCCCGCGAAGAAGCCTGCGGCGATCATGGTGACCTGGACGGCCCCGAAGAGCAGCAGGGCTCCCACGCCCGCGTCGAGCGTCACGTAGGCCGCCGAGAACGCGAGCGCGTAGACGAACAGGGCGACGCCACCGAGCCAGGCACGCTCGCGGAACGGCCGAAAGCGCTCCGTGCGCGGAAGCAGCGGGAACAGGACCAGCGCGCCGGCCAGGAGACGCAGGGCGGTGAACGCGAACGGGTCGATCGCCTGCTCGCGCAGCGCGAGGCGGCACAGCAGGGAGTTCCCGGCGAACGCGACGAGCGCCACGGCCGTCGCGACGACGGTCCGCAGCAGGGTCGAAGCGGACCGCGAGCTCATGTCGTGCCGTGGCGCGAACGCGTTCGACGTCCGCGCGCTACAGCTTCACGCAGATCAGCTCTTCCTGGCTGCGCAGGAGCAACCGGCCGCCCGACAGCGCCATCGGTGCCCACATCTCGTGGTCCCTGCGGTCGGTGATCTCGAAGACGTTCGATTCCGCCACGATCGAGAAGCCCTCGGGCGTCGCGGGCACGATGCGCAGGATCCCGTTCTCCCCGTCCTGGATCACGAGCTTGTCGCCGGCGAGGAACATGTTCCCGCGCCCGAAGAACGGGTCGGCCTTCGTACGCCAGACCTCCTTGCCGTCCTTGGAGTAGCACGCGAGTCCGCCCTCTTCCTTGCGGTTGCGCGGGTGGTTCCAGTTCTCGTTGACGATCACGTAGAAGTGATCCTCGAACAGGATCGGAGCGTGGACCTGCGCCCCGCGCTCGACGTGCCAGACTTCCTCCACGCCTCCGTCGCCCACGGACAGGAGCGTCGAGCCGCCGCGGTAGCCGCCCGTCACGAAGAAGTGCTCGTCGTCGACCTGGATCGGCGGGGGGATCGGGAGGCGCGTGAGGAGCGTCTCGTCCCGCCACAGCAGCGTGCCGTCCTGCGGATCGAAGCTGGAGATCGTCGTCGGCGCGGCCTGGTCCCGGCCCGAGGTCGGGTACATGGTCGACAGGAACACGAGCTGCTCCTTGCCCTTCAGCGTCAACAGGGCCGGCGTCGAGTGGCTGTGCCCGACCGTCTCGGTCACCCAGCGCTCTTCGCCGGTGGCGAGGTCGAAGGCGACGAGGCCGACGTCCTCTCCCAGAGCGGTCACGATCACGAGGTCGTCGACGACGACCGGCGAGCAGGACCAGCCGAACATCGGCATGAGGCCGCCGTAGTCCTCCTCGAGGTGCGCCGTCCACGCGATGTCCTGCTCCTCCAGGCTGACGGCCGTCACCTGGCCCAGCCCGCCGACGCAGACGACGTGCGTGTCGGTCACCGCGGGCACCGTCCGCGACCCCTGGTACTGCAGACGCCCGGGAGCCTCGTAGGACACGTCCCACTCGTCCTCGCCGCTCGCGAGGTCGATCACGCGCAGGTAGTCGAGCACGCCGACCTCGCGATCGAGCAGGTAGACCTTGCCGTCGCGCACCGAGGGCCCACCGAAACCGGGCCCGACGTCGGTGCGCCAGAGCACCTCGGGACCGGTCTCGCCCCAGTCGAAGCTCGACTCGACGGCCTCGACCTTCGCGGTCACGTTCGGACCTTGGAACTGCGGCCAGTCGTCCTGGGCGGACGGTGTCGTGGACAGGAGGAGGAGCGTGAGAGAGATCGAGGTGAGCTGCATTGCCTGGAAGGGTGGGGTCGGCCCGCGCGAACCGGGGTCGCAGAGGATAGCCGGTTCCCGCACGGACCGGACCCGGCGGCAGCGCTCTACAGAACGCTCACCGCGCGAAGCTCGTCGTCCAGGGGTCCCCGCCGGGCTCGCAGAAGCAGGACGAGCTGACGGCCACGTCCGCGCGATGGAACGCCTTCGCGAGCGCCTGACGCACCGGAGCGCTCTCGGCCGGCTTGCCCTGCGCCTCGAGCGCGAGGGCGAGACCCAGCAGCGACCAGCCGTTGTCGCGGTTGCGCACGAGATCCTCGCGGTAGACCGCCTCCGCCTCGGCCGCCCGGCCCGCGCCGAGCAGGAGCGCTCCGAGGGCGTGACGGATGGGTTGCATCCAACCCGGAGGCTCGTCGTAGAGCAGCGCGTCCTCGAGCGCACAGCCCTCGCGCAGCGCGGCGAACGCCTCGTCGTGCTTGCCCTCGCGGTACAGGAGCTCGCCGAGGATCATCTGCCGCGCGAGCGCCAGGACCTCGCCGGAGGTGTTGAAGCCCACGGTCCACTCCTCGGGAACCTCGGTGGCCGCCGCGTCGAAGGAGGCGAGCTCCGTGCGTGCCTCCTCGGTGCGGCCGAGGGCGGAGAACGCCACGCTGCGCGCGTAGTGGCGCATCGCGATCGAGAGCTTGCGGAACGCCTCCGGCTCCGGCTGCTCCAGGATGCGCTCCCACTCGCCGAAGCGGATCATCACGTGGAGCGGTGTCGTCATCAGACCGTCCGCGAGGAAGGCGTATCCCTCGAGGAACTCGCGCGGAACGCTGCGCTCGAGCTCGTCCGCGGCCGCCATCGCCGCCTCGCGACGGCCTTCCATCATCGATGCGTAGGCGAGGAAGTGCACGTTGTGCACGAAGTACAGGCTGTAGAAGTCGGGCGGGGGCGCGACCGCGAAGTAGGCCTTGTCCGCCGCGATGGCCTCCGCGTTCGCGTCCGCGGCATCGGAGTAGCGACCCACCCGCGCGTAGATGTGCGACGGCATGTGGACCAGATGACCGGCACCGGGAACCAGCGAGCGCAGGCGGTCCGCCGCGGCGACCGCACGATCGGGGTCCTTCGACGCCTCGACCGCGTGGATGTACAGGTGGTTGGCGCCGGGATGCTGGGGATCGAGCGCGAGCACGTGCTCGAGCGCGGTGACGATCTCCAGCGCTCGCTCGCGCGGCTCGCCGTCCACGGTCCAGTAGTTCCAGGCCTGCAGGTTCATCAGCGCGTCCGCGAAGAGCGTCCCGATGTCCGTGTCGCCGGGGTGCTCGCGGTAGGCGACCTCCATGGCGTCCGCGTAGGCCTGATCGAGCGGCGTGCGGTCCTCCGGGCTCGGCCAGGCGTAGCGCGCGCCGATGGCGCGCACGAGCGCGGCCTCGGCCGGCGTCACGTCCGCGAGGTGCCGCTGGGCCTCCTCGGCCGCCTCGAAGGCGACGCGAGCGTCCTCCTCGGGCACGTCCGGGTCGTTGATGTCGCGCCCGTTGGCGTAGGCGATGCCCCACCAGGCCATCGCACAGCCCGGGTCGGCCTCGGTCGCGGCCTGGAAGGACCGGATCGCCTCGTCGTGATTGAAGCCGTAGAGCAGCTGGATGCCCTGGTCGAAGTAGCGCTGCGCGAGCGCGCTGTCGGTCGAGATGGTGCGCGCGTAGCCGTCGAAGCCGGCGTACTCGGGCAGGCGCTCGGGGGCGGACTGACAGGCCGCGGCGGCGGCACACAGGAGGAGCAGGCGGATCTTCATGGCGGTGGGGAAAGAGGTTTCGTTCTACGTCCTTGGCGCGAACGGAGCAGCGCGGCTGCCAGGGAAACGAGAACATCTCCTCGACGGGCCCCTTACGACGTCCGCGGCCCGGCCAGGGCTATCATGCGCGCGCTACTACCCCACGTCCCGCCCCGAGGCTGTCCATGCACCTGCCCCTCCCCCGCTCCCTGTTCGCGTCGCTCGCCCTCGTCCTTCCCGCCGCGGCCCAGGAGTCGCCCTCGAACTGGCCTGGCTGGCGCGGACCCCACGGAAACGGCACGAGCGAGGCGACCGGCCTCCCGACCACCTGGAGCACGGAGGAGAACGTCCTCTGGAGGGCGGCGATGCCCTCCTTCAGCGGCGCGACTCCGATCGTCTGGGGGGAACGCGTGTTCGTGATGTCTCCCTCGGCCGTCAGCGACGAGGAGAAGCAGCGCGCCAAGGAGCAGGCGGCGCAGGGCGGTCGTCGCGGACGCCGCGGAGGAGGACGGCATCCCGGCGGCGAGGAGCTCTCGCTGCACTGCCTCGACGCGACGAACGGCAGCGAGCTGTGGAGTGCCGAGCTCGATAGCGGAAACAAGCTCTGGTACAAGAGCAACAACGCGTCGCCCTCGCCGGTCACCGACGGCAAGCACGTGTGGGCGACGACCGGCACGGGCGTTCTGGCGGCCTTCGACTTCGGGGGCGAGCGCCTCTGGGACCTCAGCCTCCAGGCCGAGTACGGCTCCTTCGGGCTGAACTGGGGCTACGCCTCCTCCCCGCTGCTGGTCGACGGAAAGCTCTTCGTCCAGGTGCTGCACGGCTCGCACACGGACGATCCCTCGTACGTGCTCTGCATCGACGGCGAGAGCGGGGACGTCCTGTGGCGGGTCGAGCGACCGACCGACGCGCCGCGCGAGTCCCCGGACGCCTACACGACGCCTCTGCTTGTGGAGCGCGACGGCAAGCGACAGCTCGTGATCTCCGGGGGCGACTACGTCACCGGCCACGACCTCGCCTCGGGCGAGGAGCTGTGGCGCGTGGGAGGACTCAACCCGCGCAAGGCTCCGAACTACCGCATCGTGGCGTCGCCGGTGCTCATCGACGATCTCCTCGTCGCGCCGACGCGCGTCCGTCCCCTGACCGCCATCGCGCTCGGCGACGAGCTCGCGCCCACCGAGGACAGCATCGCGTGGCAGTGGAGTCGCGGTGGCTCGCCGGACGTCCCGACCCCCACGACCGACGGACGGTACCTGTACCTGCTCGACGACGGCGGCATGGTGACCTGCGTGGACCCCGCGACCGGAGAGGCGGTCTGGGGTCCCGAGCGCACGGCGCAGGGCACGGTCAGCAGCTCGCTCGCCTGCGCCGACGGCAAGCTCTACTTCACGAACGAAGCGGGCGTCACGGTGGTGCTCGCCGCAGGGCCCGAGTTCGAGCTGCTGGCGACCAACGAGCTCGACGGGAGCTTCACGCTGTCCTCGCTGGCGGTGGCCGGAAAGCGCCTGTTCCTGCGCACCGAGGCGTACCTCTACTGCATCGGACTCGAGTGACGGAGGAAGCGGAGCCGGCCGGCGTCCGCAGGGATTCCGCTCCCCTTCCGACCCGGGGCCGCCACGTCCGCCCCAGAGCCTCTGCGAGGTGACGAGCGCCTGAAGGCGGAAAAGGAGGCTCTCCGTACCCCGCTAGAGCACGGCTTCCGCGGGCGTCCCGACCGTGACCCGCTAAGATCCCGAGGATGCGCTCCTCGCTCCTCGCCGCCGCGACGGCTCTCGCCGCCGTCGCCTGTTCGCCTTCGGGCCCGTCCGCTCCCGACGGTCGCGACGACCTGGTCGTCGTGGCCGGCACACACGTCTGGATGGCGCCTCCCGAGGGCATGGAGCCGGCGCGCAACGCGGCCGGCTTCGAGGCTCCGGACGGTCGTGCCTCGATCTCGGTGCTGGAGCTCTCGCAGCCCTACCGCGAGGTCTCGACCGGATTCCTCCTGCCGGACAACCTCCAGAAGCAGCGCATCGAGCTCGTCGACCAACAGCCGCGCGCGAACGGTTCTCTCGAGGGGGTGCTCTTGAGCGGAACCCAGCAGGGGGTTCCGGCCGTGATCTGGATCTTCGGCGGGAGCACCTCCGTGATCGTGCAGGGCTCGTCCCCCGAGCCGGAGCGCTTCGATCAGGTGCGCGAAGCGGTGCTCTCGGCGACCTTCGACGCGTCCCTCGAGGTCGACCTGACAGACGGGCTCGAGTTCTCGCTCGGAGACGACGGCGGACTGCGGGCCTGGCAACGCCTCGGGCCGCTGGTCTGCTTCACCGAGAGCGGTACCGGCAAGGGCTCCCCGATGGGCGAGCCGATGTTCACGGTCGGCCCCGTCCCGGCGATGCCCGTCGCGGACCGCGCTGCGTTCCACCGCCAGCGCCTGGCGCAGCTCCCGCTCGCGGAGGTCCAGGAGGTCGGCACCGAGGAGGTCGTCGTCGACGGGCTCCCGGGCTTCGCCTCGGTGCTCATCGCGAAGGACCCGGCCACCGGTCAGCAGCGCGCGGGTTTCCAGATGCTCCTGTTCGAGGCGGACCGCCACTGGCTCGCGATCGGGATGTGCCACGCGGACCGAGGCGAGGAGGTCCTCCCGGTGTTCGAGCGCATGGCGAAGAGCCTGGTCCGCAAGCCGGGTCGATGAACGACTCCTGGAACGAGTCCGCGGGACCGGAGGAGGTCCTCGAGCGGCTGCGGGACTCCCTGCGGCGATCCGCGCCCGGGGAGCGCTACGAGCGGGAGAGCGAGATCGCGCACGGAGGCATGGGCGTGATCTGGCAGGTGCGCGACCAGCGGATGCGTCGCGTCCTCGCGATGAAGGTCCTGCGCACGCCCGGCTCCGAGTCCTCCTACGACTCCTCGTTCCACTCCAAGTCCTCCGCGCGCTTCCTGGAGGAAGCGCAGGTCACCGGCCAGCTCGACCACCCCGGGATCGTCCCCGTGCACGAGGTCGGGCTCGACGAGAACGACCAGCTGTTCTTCACCATGCGGCTCGTCAAGGGTCGCACGCTCGACGAGGTCTTCGACGCCGTCCAGGGAGGAGACGACGAGTGGTCGCTGACCCGCGCGCTCGGCGTGCTCCACAAGGTCTGCGAGGCGATGGCCTACGCGCACGACCACGGAGTGCTGCACCGCGACCTGAAGCCGGCCAACATCATGGTCGGCCGCTTCGGCGAGACCTACGTGATGGACTGGGGCCTCGCCAAGATCCTCGGGCGCGAGGAGCTCGCACGGCCGAAGAAGCGCGAGGCCGCCCAGCAGACGATCCTCACGAGCGCGCGCAGCGTGGAGTCGAGCGGCGACACGGGCTCGGCGCTCAGCACGATGGACGGCGACGTGATCGGAACGCCCGCCTACATGGCGCCGGAGCAGGCGCGAGGCGACATGGCGACCATCGGGCCGCTGAGCGACGTCTACGCGGTCGGGGCGCTGCTGTACCACCTCCTCGCGGGGCACCCGCCGTACCTCGAACCCGGCGTCGAGCGCTCCCCCATCGACGTGCTGCAGCTCGCCATGGAGCGCGCTCCGAAGGCGCTTCCCTCGAGCGCGCCGTCGGAGCTGGTCGCGATCTGCGACAAGGCCATGGCGCGCGCGCCGGAGGAGCGCTATCCGAGCATGTTCGCGCTGTCCGAGGACCTGCGCGCGTTCCTCGAGGGACGCGTCGTCGCCGCCTACGAGACGGGCGCCGTCGCGGAGTTCACCAAGTGGGTCTCGCGGAACAAGGGGCTCGCGGCGAGCCTCCTCCTCGCGCTCGTGCTCGGCTTCGGCGGTCTCGCGGGCGTCCTCCTGGTGCAGTCGCGCGCGAACGAAGAGCTCGCGGGGAAGAACGACACGCTGTCGAAGACGAACGAGGCGCTCGACCTCGCCCGCTCCGAAGCGCTGGAGAACGAGCAGCGCGCGCTCGAGAAGGAACGCGAAGCCGTCTGGCAGAGCTACGTCGCGAACATCTTGGCCGCTGGAGCCAGCATCGAGATGGGAGCCGCCCGCAACGCGGTCGAGCTGCTCGACGCCTGTGCTCCGGAGCATCGCGGCTGGGAGTGGAACCTGTTCCAGAACCAGGTCGACTCGAGCCTCTCCCGGACGGTCGCCTCGGAGGAGTCCTTCGTCTACACGGTCGCCTACGGACCGCTGGGGGACGTCGTCGCCTCCGGAACCGGCAGCTTCGGCGACACCGGCGGAGACGACTATCGCGTCCGGCTGTACCGCGCCTCCGACGGCAGCCCGATCCGCGACTTCGTCGGGCACGGCGCGAACGTCAACGGCCTGACCTTCAGCCCCTCGGGAACCGAGCTCGTCTCCTGCTCCGGGGACGGCAGCGTTCGCGTGTGGGACGTCGAGAGCGGCGACCTGGTCGCGCGTGCCTCGGAGCCGTCCGCGGACGTCGCGTTCCACCCGACCGAGTTCGTGATCGCGATCGCGGGCAACGGTCGTCTCGGGATCTGGGAGGTCGTCGAGGACGCGTTCGACTGGGTGCGCATCGGTCAGGCGACCTCGGTCGACTTCTCGGAGGACGGGCGCTACCTGGCAGCGGGGATGCAGGACGCCCAGGTCGTGATGATCGACCTCAGCAAGCGAGGCGACCCCGCGCTGACCTGGGTCGACGTGAAGGCCTTCGCGAGCGATCCGGCGGACAGCGTCGAGGACGTGGCCTTCGGTGCGGGCGCACGGCTGGCCGCAGCCCTCTCCACGGGAGTCACGCTCTTGATCGACGTGGAGACCGGCACGATCGAGCGCGCGCTCTCGGGACACCTGGACGCGGTCCGCGGCGTCGCGTTCTCCCCGGACGGTCGCGTGCTCTCCACCTGCAGCGACGACGGCTCCATCCGGCTGTGGGACGTCGAGAGCGGGACGCTGCTCGAGACGCTGCAGGGGCACGACGACGAGGTGCGCGCGATCGCCATGAGCCCCAACGGGCACCGGCTCGTGTCCGGGTCGAAGGACGGCTCGATCCGGCTCTGGGACGGTCGGCCCGGCTCCAGCGTCACGACCCTCCTGGGAGCCGGCGAGAACAACTTCGTCGGGTACGAGGCCGCCTTCGCGCCCGAGGGGGATCGCGTCGCGTGGGTCTCGGACTCACGCACCTGGACCATCTCCGACGCGCGCACCGGCGAGGACCTGTGTCGCCTGCCGTCGCTCTCGGTCTCTCCCCGCGGAGCGAGGTTCTCGGACGACGGGACACAGCTCGTCACGGCCGCCTCCGGAGACCACCTCCGGACCTGGGACGCCGACTCTGGCGCGCTGCTCTCGATCAGCGCGAATCGCCTGCCCACCTGTGGCCCCGTGATCTTCTCTCCGCGCGGCGACCTGGCGATCACGACGGTCGTGGGCGGAACCGTCCTGATCGACCTGGCCACGGGCTCGGAACGAGCGCGCTGGGAGATGCCGCCCTCCATCTACGAGTCGTTCTCCGCCGACGGCTCGCTGGTGACCGCGTCGAGCTCGGACGGCCACGTCCACGTCTACGACACGTCGACGACCGAGCTCGTGGTGCGCATCGAGACCGGCGGCATGGCCCTGTCGACCGCGTTCGACCCCGAGGCGAAGCACCTGTTCGTCACGCTCTTCGACGCGCGCGACGACACGATCTGGATGTACGACCTCGAGACGGGGGAGCCCGTCCGGGAGCTGCGAGGTCACGCGCAGCCCGGTCTCGTCACGTTCCTGCCCGACGCCGGGGGCCAGCCGCGCCTCGCGAGCGGCAACTGGGACGGCACGCTGAGCCTCTGGGACCCCGTGCGAGGAGAGATCGCCGCGATCTCCGCCCACGAGGGCACCGTCTTCGCGCTGGTGCCCGACCCGACCGGTCGCCGCGTGCTCACGTCCGAGAACGGCGGCGTCTACCGTATCTGGGACACGACCTCCGCGGCCGAACGTGCGGACGTGCGCCTCGGCGCGGCACGACGCGCGACCCTGCGTCGGCAGGTCGAGCCGCTGGTCGACTCCCTCATGGAGGAGCTGGTCCTCAAGGAGGACGTCCGCGCCCGCATCGCGGCCAGCGACCTGGCCGACGACGAGGAGCAGGCGGCCCTGCGACTCGTCTCGAGCGCCACGTTCCTGATCGACCCCAGCCGGGAGGCCCCCCTGGAAGCTCCCGTCTCGCGAGCCTTCGCGCTCTGCGCGGATCCCGACGGGACGCCCGACGAGTACCTGCGCGCGCTGCGCATCATGGAGTACCTCGTCTCCATCGACATCCACGCCAAGGACACGCCGCTGGGCTGGATCCTGACCTTCGCCAAGCTGCGCATGGGCCGCGTCGACGAGGCGCTGGGCGAACTGCGCGCGGCGCGCGGCCGCATGGAGAAGGAGAACTCGTTCCAGACCGGCGTCATCGACGTCTTGACCGCGCTCTGTCAGATCGAGCGCGGCGAGCTGGAAGAGGCGCGGAACCTCGCCGGCCGCTGGCGTCGCGCACTCCCGCAGATCAACGCCGGGACGGACTTCCTCGAGTCGACGCTGAAGATGAGCCTCGAGTTCCTGCTCGACGAGGCCGAGGGCAAGCTCGGAGACTGAGCCTCAACGCGCGGTGGCGAGGGACACCGCGCGGGCGCGCCCGTGCTCCACCAGGACGCGCAGCGAGTCCTCCACGACCTCCGGCGCTCCGTAGTCCAGCACGGCGTAGCGCTCGTCGGTCCACATCGTCCAGGTCTTCCCGAGGTAGCGGACGCGCCGCGGGAGCCGCACGCGAACGGTGTTCTGGACCGGCAACCCGGCGAGCGCCGCGACGGAGACGAGGAAGTCGCTGCAGGCGCGGCCGCGGAGGGCGAAGACCGTCGGGTCGAACGTCTCGACGAAGGACCGAACCGCGTCGTGCTCCTCGCGGGTGAGCGGCACCCCACAGGCGAACGTCGGGGTCAGTCCTCCGCTGCCCTCGAGGAACACGCCGTCGTCCATCGCCTCCCAGAGATACGCGACGGGGTCGGGATCGCCTGCGTTCATGCGCTCGATCACCCCTTCGCGATAGGTCGGCCGAGACGTGCCGTACTCGCCGGAGTGTCCGCCGACGAGCACGCCCTCCGGCCCGATCAGGCGGATCCAGCAGTGCCCCACCTGCTTCGCGGGAGGCCCGTCGGCGTGCTTGGAGAGAGAGGCGAGGAACCCCTCGGCGGTGTCGAAGTCGACGCCTCGCGCGCTGACGAACAGCTCGAGCGCGTGGCCCCAGTCGCTGGCCCGTTCGCTCCAGCGCGGCCCCTCGTCCAACTCCGCGTGGCGCGCCGGAAGCACCTCCGCGGACCAGGGGCCGGCATCGGGAGCCGGCCGCGGAACGGTGGAGCACGCCGCCACGCCGGCCAGGAGGAGAGAGACGAACCTGGACACGGAGCCGGAGCCTGCGCGGCCGACCGACGGGTGTCAAACCAGGGCCCCGCGCACGCCGTGCGGTTCGTGCTAGGCTCTGAGCACGATGTCGAACGCACGCGGAAAGAACGTCCTGGGCGGCCCTCTGGCGGACTGCAGTCACGATCCTCTGACGGGCTTCCACCGGGACGGCTGCTGCCGCAGCGGCCGCGGCGACGTGGGCTTGCACCTGGTGTGCTCACGCGTGACGGAGGAGTTCCTCGCGTTCTCCGTCAGCCGCGGGAACGACCTGGTGACGCCGGTTCCCGCCTATCGGTTCCCCGGACTGAAGCCCGGCGACCAGTGGTGTCTGTGCGCGCAGCGCTGGAAAGAGGCGCTCGAAGCGGGCGTCGCGCCGCCGGTCGTGCTCGAGGCCACGCACGTCTCGGCGCTCGAGTTCATCGACCTCGAGGACCTGTCGGCCCACGCGGTCGACACGGTCGAGGACTGAGCTCGACCGGGTTTCTTCCATCCCGACCCCCCACCCACCACGGGGAGGACGCACAGGGGCGGCTCCGGTTACGCTCCGCTCGCGAAGAACGTCCTCACCCCCTCAACACAGCACGCAGTACCGCCGCCTCGGCAAGTCCG
>CAZDYS010000020.1:0-19515 GCA_964509445.1 uncultured Planctomycetaceae bacterium | reverse complement strand
ATCCCGTCCGAGAGCGGCGCCTCCAGGTCCAGCGGTGCGTCCTTCGGGAACCAGGCCGTCGCGTGGGCCTCGTCCCCGGTCGACGTGAAGATCGGCCCGGCCTGGAGCCAAGGCCCGAGAGAGGTCGGCTCGGCCGCGCGCGGGTCGGACTCCGCCCCCGACGCGCGCGGTAGGAGGCGCGCGCGAGGCGACGGATCCTCGAGCGAGACCAGGAGCTCCTTGCGACCGCGCACCAGGTAGCCGCGCGAAGCCCGCACCCGCAGCTCGAACGCACCCTCCTGCGGGAAGACGCGCTGCATCTCGAGCTTCATGTTCGGCGACGGCCCCTGCCAGGCGCCGGGCGCGACCTCCTTGTGCGGGAGCGCGCCGTACAGGATCACGCCTTCCTCGACCGAGTGGAAACGGTCCTGGGACGAGCCGCGGAAGCCGACGGTGATCTTGCGCTTGATCGCGTCGAGCGCTTCCTGCTCTTCTTCGGTCGCGCCCTGCAGCGGGGCTCCGTCGGCGCCCAGGAGGTCGACCACGAAGTCGTCCGGAGAGAGCGGAACGGACTGGTAGCCGCCGGTCGTCGCGCCCGGATGCCCGACTCCACTCCCTTCGCCTAGCGTCACGCGGTAGCGCATCGCCGCGGGCTTCTCGCCCTCCACGATCGCCGCCTCCAGGGCCTCCCGAGCGATGTCCTGGTAGTACTCCAGGTGCAGCGGCGACGAGAGCAGCACCTCGCCGTTGTTCGTGAAGCCCATCTCCGACTTCCCGTCGGCCGGCAGGACGCGGCCGAACTCCTTCTCGACGCCCAGGAGCTCGCGCAGGGTGTTCGTGTACTGGGCCCGGTTGAGCCGGCGCAGCACCGCCTCGGGAGCCTCCTCGTTCGCGCGCGCCGCTTCCTCTAGGGACGTGTTCAACCAGGACACGAGCGTGCGCCGCTCCTCGTCCGTCGGCTTCGGGGCGCGCCGCGGCGGCATGTCGCCCGAGTTCAGGAGGTCTCGCGCGATGCGCCAGACCTCCGCGTCCGGCCCGGCCACCATGTCCGGGTCGACCTGATCGAAGCGCACGCCTCCGCGCTGGCGCTTGGCTCCGTGACAGCCGAAGCAGTACTGCTCGAGGATGGGACGAATCTGCTCCCCGTAGACGTCCTCCCCACCGACCGGTGCGGGGTCCTCGGCGTCGTGGGCGAGGGCCGCACTGGCGCACAGGAGCAGGGGGAGAGCCAGGCTCGAGAGGCGGCGGAGAGTCATGCAGGCGAGGGGCAGGGGCCGAGCGGGTCCTCGACGATATCCGCCCCTCCCGAACCCGCCAACCTCTCGGGCTCGAGGCGGCCCTCGGGCTGCATCCGGGAATGCGGGGGGCTCGAAGGGCCAGGAGTCGCGAGACGCACGGTCTCGCTAGGCTCTCCCGGCAGGAAGGCTCGCTCATGAAACTCCCCAGGTCCTCTTCGCTGCTCCTCGTCTCGCTCCTCTTGGGCACCGGCTGCAGCAGCGGCTTCCGCTACGGCTTCGCCTCCATGACGAGGCCGGATCCCGACTACGACGCGCTCGACCGACGCGTCCAGCGCACGGCCTCCGCCGGCGAAGCGACCGAGGCGATCCTCTGGGGCGAGTACCGAGGCCCGGACGGCAACGGGCGCGTCTCGGGAGGCGCGCTCGCGCTCTCCTTCGGCGCGGACGGGCCGCCGGAGCTCTGGCGCGTGCCGCTGGGTCCCGCCTACTCCTCCGTCGTCGTCGGTCGCGGACTCGTGGTGACGATGGAGCAACAGCGCGAGCGAGAGGCCGTGATCGCCCTCGACCGCGAGACCGGCGACCTGGTGTGGCAGCACTCCTGGCCCGCGCGTCACTACGACTCGCTGAGCAAGGCCGGTCCGCGGGCGACCCCGCTGCTCGTGGACGACCGGGTCGTCGCGCTCGGTGCCACGGGCGAGCTCGTGTGCGTGTCCGTCGCGACGGGGGAACCTCTCTGGAGCCGGACGCTGGAGAGCGACCTCGAGCTCGACTTCGGCCTGTCCGCCTCGCCTCGCCGCCTCGGGGACGCGGTGCTCGTGGCCTCCGCCTCGGGAGTCGCGCTGCACGCCCTCGAGGACGGTGCGCTGCGCTGGTCGACCGAGCTCGGCGAGATGGCCTACGTGACCCCGGTCTTCGCCGAGGTCGACGGAGCGCGGACGATCGTCGTCACCACCGCCGACCGCGTGGTCGGCCTCGCTCCCGAGGACGGAGCCGAGCGCTGGTCGTTCCCGTGGGAGATCGGCGGACTGGGCGCCCACTGCACGCAGCCGATGGTGCTCTCGGGGGACCGCGTCGTGACGTCCGCCGGCTACGGCAAGGGTTCCCAGGCGACACGGATCACGAACGGCGAGGCAGAGGTCCTGTGGCGATCGCCGCGCTTCAAGACGCGCTTCAACGAGCCGATCCTGCTCGGGGACCTGTTGGTCGGGCTCGACGACGGCTCCCTGGCCTGCGTGCGCGCGGAGGACGGGAAGCGCCTGTGGAAGGAGGGCCGCTACGGGTACGGACAGCTCCTGGAGGTCGACGGACACCTGCTGGTGGTCGGCGAGGACGGGCGCGTGGTGCTCGTGCGCTTCTCCCCGGAGGCGCCGGAGGAGCTCGCGAGCTTCCAGGCGCTCGAGGGAGGCTTCCCGTTGAACCTGCCGGCGTTCGCGGACGGACGCCTCTACGTGCGCAGCGACCTGGAGCTCGCCTGCTTCGACCTCTCCCCCGTCGACGGGTGACGCGGTCTCAGGCGCCGATCACGAGGCGCCAGGCAGTGGTCAGCCCCACGCGTGCGCCGGGATCGACCAGCGCTCCCTGGGCGTGGAAGGTCAGCCCGACCAGGCTCGCGTCCGCGGGGATCGGCAGCGTGAACGAGCTGCCGTTCCCGGACCAGGGCGCGAGCGCGTAGGTCTGGGTGGGTCCCCGCAGCGCGAAGTCCCCGGCAGCTCCCGGAGCGGTCAGCCCCCAACCGTCAATCCGCGTCCCGCAGGCGGGCGCCGCCTCGAGCGAGAAGCCCAGGTAGGCCAGCGACGGCACCGGCATGGTGCCGCCGGGATCGGACACGGTGAACGCGAGGCTCGACCCGACGCGCGGCGGCGCGGAGACGGCGAGACTGCCGGAGGGATTGCTGCAGGGCGCGAGCTCGACCCCCGAGCGCAGCCGGCGGAACGTGAACGTCCCGAGCGGATCGGCTCCCGTGAAGGGGCCTCCGTTCGCCGTGGTGATCCGCGTGATCTCTTCCTGGGGAACGGTGTTGAAGTTCCCGGCCGTGAACGACGTCCCGCTGTCCGTGCCCGCATCCCAGGCGTAGAGCGGGACGACCCGCTCCTCGACCCACGCTCCGTTCTCGAACAGGAGCAGGCCGTCGACCCCGACGAACCAGTCGGGGCTCGGAGCGATCATCGTGACCAGGGTGACCGCCGGGAACGCGGGCGAGACCTCGAACGTGTGCGAGGTGCTACCGGGCGAACCGATGCCCGCGCTCGCGAAGCCCGCCTCCGCCGTGCCGGCCTGGATCGCGTCGCCGAACTCGTCGAACAGGAACGACGTGGAGCCGGACTCCGCCATGCGCTCGATCCCGACCGTGGCCAGGCCGCCGGGCTCCCAGAAGCCCGCGCCCTCCTGGTGCGTCGCGCCGACCAGCGGGGAGAAGTGCGCGTTCGCGGGATAGGCGCCGGGATGGGTCGCCTGGCTCCAGGTCGCGTCGAAGCGGACCTCGTAGACGGCGCGTCCTTCCGGCGCTTGTGCGGAGACGGAGGCGAACGGGACGGTGACGAAGAGGAGGACGGGGAGGAGGGAGCGTGCCATGCGCGCGCCTACGACACCTCCCGTCCTCTGGGACAGGAACCTCGCCTGCTTTCGACCGTCAGTCCAGCGAAGGCGCCGCCACGTGCTGGTCGATCAAGATCGGGTTGCCGTCGGGGTCGACCAGCATGATGTGCGCGGGTCCGGTGCCGTCCTCGTCCGTCTCGAGCACCAGGCTCACTCCGGCGCCCTTGAGCTCGTGCTGCAGCTCCCGCACGTCGGTGAAGGACGCGAGCGGCGTGGCGTTGCTGCCCCAGCCGGGATTGAACGTGAGCATGTTGCGCTCGAACATCCCCTGGAACAGCCCGATCGTGGTGGTGCCGTTGCGCAGCACGAGCCAGTCCTGCGCCGCGTCGCCTCCGGTGACCGCGAACCCCAGCTTCTCGTAGAACCCGCGCGAGGCAGCGAGGTCCTTCACGACCAGGCTCACGGAGAACGCGCCGAGGTCGAACTCCGGGCGTGACCCCTCCGCGACGGCCGAGGAGGTCCCCTCCGTGGACTGGCAGGCGACGAGAGAGACCAGGAGGGCGGGCAGCAGGAAGAGCTTCATGCCCCTGTCCTACCGATTGCGGGTCGCCGGCCACAAGCGTCGACCCGCGGTTCGAGGCCGGTCGAACCCCGACGCCGACCGGTCGTCAGCGCTGCGTGGTCGGGGCGACGTCGCTCTCGAAGCGCGACGCGTCGACCCGAGGGGTCTCGTCGATCGAAGAGAACGAGGAAGCCGAGCGACCACCGACCGGAGTCGCCTCCGCCGCAGCCACGACGGGCCCGCCCTCTTCCTCCTCGACGAGGAAGCGCAGGACCTCGGGGAACAAGGGGCGCCAGTCCTTCCAGGCGTGGGCGCCCGAGTACACCAGGTACTCGTGGTCGACGCCGCGCTCGCGCAGGTGCTGGTGGAACGCCGAGTTCCCGAGCACGACGCCTTCCTTGTCGTCGTCGCCGTGGGCGAGCATCACGCGATGCCCGCCGAGGTCTTCCTGCGTCTGCCACTGCCGGAAGACGTCCTCCTCGCGGATGCGCTCGTAGTCGCCGGTCGAGCCCCAGATGCGCTTCTTCGGAACGAACAGACGCACCCAGAGGGAGTCCGCGAAGTGCTTGACGTGCTCGGAGTCGAGGAGCGGCGCGCTGATGATCGCGGCCGACGAGAACTCGTTGGGCTCCTTGCGGGCGAAGCGCAGTGCACCGTGCCCTCCCATCGAGATCCCCGCGAGGTGCGTGTTCTGCCGTCCTTCCAGCGTGTTGTAGGTCGCACGCACGTGCGGGACGAGGTCGTCCATGACCCAGTCGCGGTAGTGTCGCGTACGGTCGTACCAGTTCTCCCAGAAGCCGAGCTCACCGTCGGGAACGCAGATCACGACCCGCGGAGCGCGTCCCTCGGTGATGGCCTGGTCGAGCGCCTGCCCGACGCGGGCACGATCGAAGCACGCCTCGCTGTCCCCCGCACCGTGCAGGAACACGACCAGCGGGAGACGCTCGCTGCGCGTCCAGCCGGGCGGCGTGTAGACCGCATAGTCCATCGGTCGCCCCATGGCCGGGCTCTCGATCCGGCCCCGGTCCAGACGGATCGGAGCGGAGGAGCACGCCGAGAGGAGGCCGAGGAGGAGAGCGAAGAAGAAGGCGGTGGATTTCACGACGGCTGCTTGTTCGCAGCACCCCCCACTCAGGGATGCTCGAGCCGCGCGGAAATCCGCTGGAGGGCCTCTGGCGCGCCTCAGGCGGGTTCCGCGACGCGCGGGACGCCGATCAGCACCCGATTCATCGGCGTGATCGCCTCCGGGATCGTCCGCCAGCGAACGCGGTAGCCGCGTGCCTCCAGCCGGTACGTGCGGTCGACGTCGTAGGCCACGTCCTCCCCCAGCGCGGCGCGCAGGCCCTCGGGCGCGGGGTTCCGCGCGTGGGACCGACAGCAGGGCAGGACCGCGAACGGACCGCCGAGGCCGTCGGCGACGTCGAGACAGAGGTCCGTCAGCTCCCCGCAGGCGTGGACGGCGACCACGGCGCTCCCCTCCGCGAGCCCGGACCGCACGTCCTGCAGCTTGCCCTCCTGGAACCGCACCTTGGGCTCGACCCAGGGCGCGACGCGCCGCGCGGCCGCCAGGGCCAGCGCGAACCCGTCGGGCTGTCGACGGTCGACCAGGACGACCTCCTGCGTGCGACGCTCGAAGACGGCGAACAGGAGGCCGACCAGTCCATGCCCGCTGCAGAGGTCCGCGACGACCGGGGACTTGCGCAGGTACTTGCGCACGACCGCGAAGAACTCGAACGCCTCGGCGACCTCCTTGATCGGCAGCGCACGCTCCTCGGCGAGCGCACGCACCAGGCGGTCGGTCAACCCGTCCCCGGGGAAGTGCGGAGACGTGTTCCAGCCGATACGCGTCTTCGACCCAGCGTAGGCGCGGAGCTCTCCCTGGTTGAAGACCTGGAGCATACGGAAGCGCGTCATCGGCGCATCTTAGGCGCTCGGAGCCCCCCTCGGGCCAGAACGACTCTGGAGCGCTGGCCCCGGAGCGACCGGGAGCGAGGTGGCGCTCCGGAGGCTCCCTCCTGGCTGCTAGGATCGTGGCAGACCTCGAAGCGCAGGAGCCGACCGCGATGGGAACCTACATCGTCCTCTTGGACTACACCGACCAGGGCATTCAGAACCTGCAGGACTCGCCGCAGCGTGCGGACGCGTTCAACGCGTTCGCGGAAGCCGCCGGAGTTCGCATCGTCGGCCAGTACTGGACGATCGGCAGCCACGACGGCGTGCTGATCCTCGAGGCGGAGAGCGAGGAGCAGGCCGCCTCGGTGCTGCTGCGCCTCGGGCACACCGGCAACGTGCGCACCACCACGCTGCGCGCGTTCCAGTGGGCCGAGGCCCAGGGACTGATCGGGGGCGAGTAGCCGCGCCCCGGGAGGAGGGCGCGTCTTCCTCGCTCAGCGACCTCCGCGCGGTCCGCCGGTCTCCTGGATCAGGTCGAGCATCGTCTTCGACTTGATCTGACGGTTCCCGTTCGGATCGGTCGCGATCACGGTGATCACGTCCTGCAGCCGGCGGAACGGGATCTCGTTGCGTACGGAGCCGTTGGGCTGTCCGGTGGCCGTCCACACGGAGACACCGTTCAGCTGGACCTCGAGGTCGACCTGCCCCGTGTTGTCCCAGAACCCGATGCGCAGCGCGGGACGCTCGGGCTTCAACCCGTTCGGACCGCCGACGTTCACCAGCGCGAGGTCGACCGTCGGGTGGTAGCGGTCGAAGTTGTAGCCGAAGGTCGTGCCCTCGACGTTGCGCGGCGTGTGGTTGTCGATCCAGTTGCCGAAGGTGCGCACCCACTCGGCCCAGGCCGGGTTGGAGGAGGAGCACAGGGCGGGATCGGTCGCGTGCACGCTCGAGAAGCGGTAGCCGAAGACGCCGTTCGCGTAGTCCGGCCGGTAGGCGAGGAGGTCGTTGTCGCGGCCGTCCGTGCGCTCGCCGTAGGCGGCCCAGAAGGCCGGACTGCCCAGGGCTCCCCAGGTGCTGTTCGCGTAGTTGCGGTCGAGCATCTGCTGGCGTGCGCTCTTCTCGTCCGCGTAGTCGAAGGCGAGCAGCGCGCCGCTGTCGGTCGACACGTTCGCGTCGTGGCAGCGGCTGCAGTGCTGGTCGAACTGCGGCCAGACGTCCGTACGCCACTCCGGCGTCTTGCGCGTGGGCGCCGGATCCCGGCGGATCTCGGGCTTGCAGTCCGCGTCGTAGGCCACGTAGCTCGTGCCGCGCGTCATGTCGAAGGCGGGCTTCTGAGCCGCTTCCGTGTTCTCGAAGGGAATCGCGAAGCCGACCTCGTGCTGGTGGCAGCCGCCGCAGTCCGTGCGCGTCTCCCGCGGCTTGAGCGAGTGCCAGCTGCGCACGTCCACGAGCTTCATCCCGTACTTCTTGTCCAGGAGGTGGAAGTCGAACGGGACGTCCGAGGGAATCTTCGCGAGGAACGAGTGGTCCCCCATGTTCTCCTCCTCCGGCGCGAACACGCCGAGCAGCTCGGCCGCCTCGCGACGGTTGCCGATCCCCCGCCCGTCGGTCGTGTACTGCACGACCTTGGTCGACAACAGGTCGACCCGGTTGCTGGTCAGGTTGACCGAGATGCCGAGCACGTACTCCGGCGTCAGGTAGCGGCAGAGGTCGTCGGGATCCATCACGTACCGCAGCCCCTCGACCGCGTCGGTGATCCCCTCCTTCCCGGGCTGCGTGATCGTGTTCGGGCTGAAGGGCGCGTTGTGCGTTCCCTCGACCAGGCAGTCGAACGGCCGGATGTCGGTGTTGTAGATCGCGGAGGTGCCGACCTGGGCGAAGGGCATGCCGGGCGCGATCGGGCTGTCCGCGTCGCGGATGGCGGGCGCGACCTCCTGCTTCGGAGAACCGGTGCGCTCCTCCCAGGTGAGGACCGGCGTCGGCCACAGGAGGTCGTACTGGTTGGAGGCATCGGCCACGACGGCGTAGAGCCCCTTGCCGTTCGCGCGATCGACCGGCTCCCAGGGCTCGAACGGCTCGAGGTTCGGTCGGTACGCGATGACCGCCTCGTAGCGGTTCTTCACGCCGTCCGCGTCGACCTTCCAGCGGTTCGCGCTGGTCGGCGTGTAGGACATCAGGTACTCGCCGCCGACGCGGCCCGGGCGCGGGCAGCTGAACTTGCCGACGTAGAGCATGCGCCCGTCGACCTCCACCTGCGTGGAAGGCTCGTCCCGCGTGACGACGCCGACCGTGAGCTTGGTCGAGTACTGCCGCGGCAGGTCTCCCTGGGGCGTCGGGTAGAAGAAGTTGAAGCCGGCGCCGGCCATCGGCGTCTTGTGGATCGCGCCGAAGCCGCCGTCGTTGAAGTTGTAGTACTTCAGCCCGAGGAACCAGTCGCGACCGGCCTCGTCCACGACGTAGGAGCCGAGGTGGAACAGGCGCGAGCCGTGCCCGTAACCGATCAGAGGCTTCCAGCGCCCGGCGGAGTCGATCACCTGGATGTCCCAGTTGCGCGGCTCCGTCGTCGAGGACTGGTAGGAGAAGGCCAGCCCGTTGCGCAGCGGCGCGGGACTCAGCGCGGAGGTCGTCGTGAAGTACTGGAACTGCTCGGCCGGACCGAGGCTGCCGTCCTCACGGATGTCCGCGATGTAGAGGTTGAAGTTGTGGTTCGGGTCGGAGAACCAGGAGTTCGAGTTGCCGGCCCGCGCGCGGTTCGAGACCCACACGGCCTTGAGCCCGTGGATCGTGCGCATCTCGATCATGTGCATCTCGATGCCGCCCCAGTACCCGAAGCCCCACTCGGTCGACGGGTTGATCGCGTAGCGCATGCGATCCTCGAGCGTCTGCTGCACGTTCGTCTTCGCCGGCCCGGTGTACTCCTTGAAGGTGAGGCGCTGGATCGGCAGCGCGGCCGGGTCCGTCGCCGGGTCGTCGATCAAGGGACCGAGGTCCAGGGAGTACAGGTCCGACCCCTTGTAGGAGAGGAACTGCTGCTGCCAGCCGCCGTCGCCCTTCTTCCACGTCTGGTCGTGGAACCACGCGAAGTACACGCGTCTCCCGTCCTCGGACAGGTTCGGTTCGACGACCGCACCGCGGAACAGCTCCCCCATCGGCGTGTCGATCAACCCCGGCACGACCTCGTGCTCGGGCAGCGGGAAGAGCTTCTTCACCTCCTGGTTCGGCATCAGGACGTAGAGCCCACCGCCAGGCCCCTGGGGGGCGGGGTTCCCGGCCGCGATCACGTCCAGACCGAAGTGCGGGGGCGTCTCGTCCTCGACGTCGGCGTGCCCCTGGGTCGAGACGAACACGACCGGGTAGTCGAGCTGCACGAAGGAGGGATCGCGCGCGTGGTCGGAAGCGGTGTCCCAGACCTGCGCGTCCAGGGTCGCGGCGAGGAGCGGGGCGCAGAGCAGGGAGCGAAGCAGGGTGCGAATCATCGGAGCGTGCGGAATGGGGGGACCGGAGGAGCCTAAGGGACCACCCGCGAACGGTCTACGGGGGCGGCCGGGCCTTCCTGGAGCCCTGCCGCGGACCCCCGCTGGCGGGTCGTCGAGGGCAGGATCAGAACGACCAGGCGAGCACGAACGCGAGCTCGTCGTAGTCCGCGTCCACGTCGACGGCTCCGAGCTCGAGCTCGGCCCCCCGCAGGACCCGTCCCTCGATGCCGACCAGGAACACCGGGGCGAAGCGGAACAGGATCCCGGCCTTGGCGAACACGCCCACGGTCGTGTCGTCCTCCTCGAAGACCTCGTCGCCGTCGACCTCCGTGTAGCGCGCTCCCCACAGGAGCGAGACGCCCGCGCCCCCGTAGAAGTGCACCGGGCCGACGTCCACCATCCCGCGCAGTCCGAGGCTGCCCTCGAGGAACGCGGAGAGGTCGTCCGTGTCCGTCGTGTCCTCCTCGTCGTAGTCGGCGGAGAAGCGGAACCCCGCGTCGAACCCGAGCGGGAGACGACCGAACCGCCGCGCGCTCTCGATTCCGATGCTGGTGGGCTGGTCGACCTCGCCGAAGAACGCCTCCTCCTCGAGCTGCGCGCTGCCGAACCGCAGCAGGATGAAGTTGTTCCTTCGGCGTTCCTCCGCGGTGAGGGCCGTCGTGGAGACGGACGGAGCCGGGGCGGGAGCCGTCCGCACGAGAGACGGGGCCGGGGCGGGGACCGGCGCGAGGCGCGCGGGGCGCAGGTCCGGATCCGCGATCAGCGGACGCGTCGGACCGACGCAGGACGCGAAGAACGAACCACCGAGCACACAGACGACGAGTACGCGAAGCATCTCCCTTCCTCCTGAATCTCTGCCGTGGGCGAACGAGCCCCTTCGATTCTAGCAGGCCGTGCGGAGGCTGCTCGCAACGCGCGGACCGCCCCTAGGGCGTCCAGACGTTGTCGCTGGCGTCGGAATCGGGGAAGCGGCCGTGGGGGTCGAAGGTCACGCTGACGAGCTCGCCCCGAGCGCAGGGCAGCGCCGCCTCGAAGGTCCGGCGTCCGTCGAACCAGACCTCCACGGGCCAGCGCACCTCGTAGGCGCCGTCGTCCTCGCGCACGACCGAGGCCCCCTCCACGTCCCCGAGCTCGGCCCCTTCGACCAGCTCCACGCGCAGGACGACCGGGGACGGCATCTCCCCCGCCTGATGGACGGCCACGACGCAGCCGGCCTCCGCTTCCTCGACGCCCTGGAGCGAGCCTTCGACCGACTCCGTCGTGAACAGCCAGGCGTTCCAGAACCAGCCGAGGTCGCGACCGAGAGCGTTCTCGACGAAGAACGCGAAGTCCCAGGGCGACGGGTGCTTGAACGCCCAGGCCGCGGTGTAGCCGCGGATCGCGTCCTGAACGGCCTCGTCCCCCACGATGCCGCCGAGCATCGAGAGCATCATCGGCGCCTTCACGTAGGTCTGGAACCCGTACAGCGGTCCGCCGTAGTTGGCGGTCCACATCATCGGCGGCTCGTCCTCGTTCCCGCTCCAGGCGCCGTAGCTCTGACCGCGACCGTCGAGGTCCGCCGGCCGACCGGAGGCGTGCGCCTCGGACAGGATGTTCATGTAGGTGTTGAGCCCCTCGTCCATCCAGCCGTAGCGGGTCTCGTTCGTCCCCAGCATCATCGGCCACCACTGGTGCGCGACCTCGTGGTCCGCGGCGCCGGCGTTCGAGTTGATCACCATCGGATACTCCATGCCCGCGCTCGGCCCGTCCTGCATCGTGAGCTGCGGGAACGGATACGGAGCCCAGAGGTCCGAGTAGAACTCGAGCGCGTGACGGCTGATCGCCCCGGCGCGGTCGAACAGGCGCCCGCGCTCGGGCACGTGCACCATGTGGATCGGGATCGGTCCGCGCCCCGGGATCTTCGCGCGCAGGGCACGCCACAGGAACCGGTCGGACGTGGCCCAGGCGAAGTCGTTGACGAGCTCCGCCACGTAGCGCCAGCGCTGACGCCCCTCGCGCCCCGGCAGGAGGCCCGTCCCGATCTCCTCGTCGGACACGATCCAGACCTCCTCGTCCGTCTCGAGCACGCTGGCGAGCCGCTCCAGCGTCCGGTCCGTCAGCACGTCCTCGGCGTTCGCGAGGGTCCCCGTCGCGGTGGTGATCCAGCCCTCGGGCACGTCCAGCGTGACGTCGAAGCTCCCGAAGTTGTTGAAGAACTCCGCCGGGCCGAGATAGACGCTCGTCTCCCAGCCACGCAGGTCGTCGTACTTCGCGAGGCGCGGGAACCACTGCGTCGGCTGGAACAGGTAGGTCTCCCAGCGCTGCGTCATGCGGTGTCCGCGGCCGCCCGGACCTCCGGGCAGCTTCGTCGACCAGTCGACCTCGAGCTTCCCGATCGCGCCCGCGGCCAGGGGCTCGGGCAACCGCACCATGGCCACCGTCTGATCGAGACCGCGCGCTCCCGGACCGCGGCGACGGCCCTCCAGCGGGATGTCCACGCCGTCGAACGCGAGGCGCGAGACGACCATGCCGTCCGTCGTCTCGGCCGGCACCGAGGAGCCGCGCGGGACGCGAGCCCGGAACAGGTTGTGGTCCAGCCGGAGCACGAGCTCGCCGAGGTCGTCCGGGCTGGCGTTGTGGACCGTGATCGTCTCGCGGCCGTGGATCGTCCCGGTGAACTCGTCCATCACCGCCTCGATCTCGAAGTCCGTGCGGAGCTGCCAGTAGTTCGGCCCCGGCGCCCCACTCCGGTCACGCGTCCCCGCCGCGTGCGCGCGGCGGATCGTGTCGGTCATCGGGACGTCGCGGCGGATCGCGCGCGGGGGCCGCTCCTGGGCCGCGAGCACGGCCGGCGCGGCGAGGGAGGTGACGAGGAGGGCGACGACTGCGCGGGCGAGGACGGGGAGACTCATGGTTCGGCGACGGGGTCGGAGGAGCCCGCCAGCCTAGCCCGTCCGCCGGCGCGCGTCCGCTGCCTCCCGCTCGCTCGCCGAGGAAGTCGCCCGTCGCGGCGGACGCTCAGGCGGGGATCCGCTCGCGACTCGCCGTCGCGAGAGCCTCGGGATCGTCCGCCCCGACGCCGCGCCGCGTCCCGTCGGCGAGCACGATCCACACGCAGCCCAGCCCCCGGATGCGCCACAGCCAGCCCCGCGGCGTCCAGCGGATCCCCCAGCCCCAGTACCAGGGCTCGCGGCCGACCTCGACCGAGCGCACCTGGCTCCAGTTCACGCCGGACTCCACCAGCGGGTTGAAGCGCCAGCGGATCCCGCGCTCGTCGAGGGACACGGTCAGCGTGCGGAACGAGACGAGGATCAGGAGGCAGACCGCGAGCGGCAGGGGCGCCAGGAAGGGCGCGCTGCTCTGGTAGAGCACGAATCCCATCCCGGTCGCGACCAGCAGGACGACCGCGACGAGGAGGAACGGAGAGCTCTGGCGGACGCGGGTGGGCATGATGGATCGGGGCGAGGACGCGCCCCAGGCGGCCCCAACGCAGCGGGCGCCGGGCGTATTCGACGGAACCCGGGATTCCCGCACGGCCTCCCGAGGTCGCGCGGAGCGAGGCCGCGCGCGCGCGCGGCCGCCCGGCGGCTGGCGACGCCCACAGAGCGCGTCTAGACTGCGCTCTCCGAGGGCCCTCCACCACACCGGGGTCCGTCGCGCAGCCGGCTTCCCCATCCCGCTCGGCACGCGCGCGACGGGACGCCGGGTCCTCGCGTGACGCGGGAGATCCATGGGAAGCAAGCGCAAGAAGGACCGGTCGAACCGCCGGCAGCCGGGCACGGAGCCGCAACCGACGACCTCGGAGCCGGAGCGAGCGGCTGCCGAGGTCCCGCCCGGAGGCGGCGCGCGGATCCCGTGGACCCCGGTCCTGGCGTTGGCCTTGCTCGGCCTCGGGCTGGGCTTCCGGGAGATCAGCAGTCCGGACCTCGGGTTCCACCTCGCGACCGCGCGCTGGATCCTCGAGAACGGCTGGGTCCCGAGCACGGACCCGTTCACCTACACGGTGGCGGACCACGCCTACATCGACCTGCAGTGGCTCTGGCAGCTGAGCCTGCACACCGTGCACGGCCTCGCGGGACCGACCGGGATCGTGCTCCTCGCGACGCTCTCGACGCTCGCCTTCGCCGGGCTGCTCGGCGCACGGATCGTGCGACGGAACGGAGCGCTCGGGTCCGCCGGCCTCCTGCTGCTCTTCTTGTTCCTCCTCGGCACGCAGTGGGAGCCGCGTCCGCACCTCTTCTCGTGGATCCTGGGCTCGCTCGTGCTGTGGATCCTGGAGGAGAACGCGCGCGGCAACCGCCGCTTCCTGCCGTGGCTGCCGGCCGTGATGGCGCTGTGGGTCAACACGCACTCGCTGTTCGTGCTCGGGCTGGTGGCGATCGGTGCCCACCTCGTCGGACACCTGGTGCAGCGCGCGTTCGCGAACAGCGGAGGCGGACCGCCCGTGGCCCTCGACCGGCGCCTGGTCGGTTGGGGTCTCGCCGCGGGCGCGGCCTGCGTGCTCAACCCCTACCACGTGCAGGGACTCCTCTTCCCGTTGACCCAGCTCGCCGACCTGCAGGGCGACTCGGCCTACAAGTCGACGACGACGGGCATCGCCGAGTTCCGCTCGCCCCTGCGCTTCGACGACTACACCGTGCAGGGACACTTCGTGCTGTTCCAGGCGCTCCTCTGGCGCCAGCTCCTGCTGCTGCTCGCCCTGGTCGGATGCTGGTGGGGCCGCGCGCGCCTCCGGGCGGCGGACTGGCTCCTCGTGGCCGGGTTCACCTACGTGTTCTGGACGGCGAACAAGAACTTCGGCTACTTCGTGATGGCCGTGGTGCCCGTCGCGGCCGGGGGCCTCGGTGCCCTCGGAGACCGGCTGCGTCGGACGTCCTCCGACGTCGGCGCGAGGCGCGGGACCGGCGTCGGCATCGCGATCGCCTCCGCCGTCGTGCTGGCACTGCAGCTCACGGGACGGTGGACCGACCTCGCCTGGGCGGGAACGCGCCCGGGCTCGTCCTTCAACGCGTCCTTCCTGCCCGTGGAGGAAGCGGCGTTCCTGGTCGAGCACGAGGTCGAGGGCAAGCTCCTGAACACCTGGGACGACGGCGGCTTCCTGGCCTGGCGCACGGGCCTCCCGGTCGCGATCTACAGCCACGGCGAGGTGATGGGACAGGAGTTCTACGCACGCTACGTCGAGGCGAAACGACCGTCGGGCTTCGAGCGCGCGCTCGCGAGCTGGGAGCCCACGGTCGCGGTCGTCCCGTTCGACGCAGCGGACTACTGGCTCGCCTACCTCACGCAGCAGCCGGACTGGCGGCTGGTCTTCGCCAACGCTCGCGCCGCAGTGCTCCTCCACGAGTCGATCGCGGGCGACGTCCCGCGCTGGCGCGAGCCGGTCCCCGGGGTCGACTACCCCGTGTTCGCGCCGGAAGAGCTGGAGGCGCGCGTGCGCGCCGTGGCGGCCCGGCCTGCCGCAGGTCTCGCGACCTGGCTGCGAGGCGCCTCTGCGTTCCCCCGCGCGGACGTCGCGCGGGCGGGGTTCCTGCTCCAGACGCAGCGCTTCGAAGCAGCGCTGGGCGTCGCGCTCGCGAGCCTCGAGGAGCACGAGCACGCGATCCCCGACCTGCTCCTGTGTCTCGGCTACGCGCTCGAGGCGCTGCGCCGCCCCGAGCTCGCCGACGCGTCCTGGAACGGGTTCCTCGCCCACGAGGACGACCCGGCGCTGGTGCGCGGGATCCGCGAGACCCGCGCGCGCCGCCCCTAGGGCTCGCGGCCTCAGGGCCGTCGACGACGCAGCCCGAGCATGCTCACGAAGAAGCTCCCGAGGCCCGTCTGGAACGCGAGCGCGACCAGGGTGGCGCCGGGGATCACGACCCGCATCGTCGACGCGTAGTCCAGGTCTCCGAACGCGGCGCGCCGCCAGGTCTCGATCGCGGCCAGGAGCAGCCCCAGGCCGATCCCCGCGGCGACGAGCGAGAGGAACATCCCGCGCTCCAGCGTCGCGAGCCGGTAGAACCGTCGCAGACGCTCGTCCTCCGGCAGGAGCCCCTCGTTCACCGCGTAGGTCTTGGCCAACAGGGCGAACAGGACCGCCTGGTGCCCGCAGAGCAGCGCGAGGCTCGCGAACAGGAGCGTGTGCGCGTCGAAGCGGACCCCGGAGATCACCGTTCCGGGCAGCGCGAGCGCGTAGCCGAGGGCCCCGATCGCCATGAGCACGAGCCCCGGCGCGAGGAAGAGCCAGCGGGGGC
The DNA here is from genome assembly GCA_964509445.1 of uncultured Planctomycetaceae bacterium. Classification (GTDB taxonomy): domain Bacteria; phylum Planctomycetota; class UBA1135; order UBA1135; genus CAZDYS01. The sequence continues at coordinate 3,620 of CAZDYS010000020.1, read as the reverse complement.
TGAACAGGAGGAAGAAGCGCAGCGTGCGCCAGCCGTCCTTCACCGTGCGCAGGTGCGGGTCGCGCAGGGTGCGACCGTCCCGGTGGAGCGTGATCGGCACCTCGGCGATGCGCTCTCCGCGCAGACTCGCCTTGATGATCATCTCCGTCGCGAACTCCATCCCCGTGCACTGCTGCTCGAGGCGCCCGTAGAGCGCGCGCGTGAAGCCGCGCAGACCGCAGTACACGTCGTGGATCGGCGCGTCGAACCAGCGCCGGACCAGGAAGGAGAACAGGGGATTCCCGAACCAGCGGTGCGCGAAGGGCATCGCCCCGGGAGCGATGGTCCCTCCCCCGGCGGGCAAGCGGCAGCCCTGGACGAGCTGGGCGCCTTCGCGCAGCTTCTCCAGGAAGCGCGGGATCTCGCGAAAGTCGTAGGAGTCGTCCGCGTCGCCCATCAGGACGAACTCCCCGCGCGCGGCCTCGATGCCCCCCATCAGGGCGGCGCCGTAGCCGCGCTCCGCGACGTGGACCACACGCGCGCCGTGCGCGCTCGCGAGGTCGACGGAGCCGTCGGTGCTGCCGTTGTCGGCGACGACGACCTCCCCCCGCGCGCCGGCCGCCTCGAGACCCTCGAACGCCTTGTCGATGCAGACCCCGAGCGTCTCCGCCTCGTCGAGGCAGGGGATCACGACCGAGAGCTCGATCGCGGCCGGAGCAGCTTCGGGGTTCGTCATCGAGGGAGCATGCTAGCGATCGCGTGAGAGGACCACGCAAAGACCGCGAGGCGACGGAGTGCAGCGGGCCCTTGCATCGCTCGTCCCGATCCGTACACCAAGGACTCGTGAGCACCACCGAGACTTCGCTGCCCGACTACGAGCTACCGCGTCCCCACGTCCCGGCCCGCACGACCGCCTGGCTGCTCGAGCAGCGCGAGCGCATCCGGGACCTGGAGCTGGAGGCGTCTCGCCTCCGGGGCGCCCTGGACACCGCGGACCGCATCGAGCGCGGAGCCCAGCGCTTCTGCGACCGTCTCGAGAGCGAGCTCGAGAAGTCCCGCAAGCGCGAGGCCACCCTCGCGCGCGCGCTCGGCTACGCCGAGGCCCAGCGGGACGAGCTCGCGGCGCGGCTGGAAGCCGCTCCGAAGCGAGCCCGTCTCACCTGATTCCGCCGCGCGCAGCCGCGCGGCGGACGACTAGCGCTTGACGCGCGCCTCGACCTGCTCGACGTAGCTCCGCAGGAACTCGCTCTCCTTGAGCTCGAGCGCACCGCGCAGGAGCGGGAGCGCCTCGGCGTAGCGCCCTTCGCTCACGAGCAGCTGGCCGTGCTTGCGCTTGGCCTCGTACTCGTAGCCCTCGATCTTCGCGGCGCGCTCGTAGCGGAAGATCGCTTCCTCGATCTTGCCGACCGACCGGTAGTGGTCGCCGAGCAGGTTGATGGCCTGCCCGTCGAGCGGGTCGAGCGCGATGATCTCCTCGAGGACGGCCACCTGCTCCTCTCCTCCGCCGGACTGGACCGCGATGCGGGCCTGCAGGCGCAGGAAGTCCGTGCGGCGCTCGCCCTCGACCGCCGCGGCGCACAGGGTCTCGATGCCCTCGAGCAGCAGGGTCGCCTCGTCGTAGGCGGACCGGCGGATCAGGTCCCCGGCGGCGCGCAGCGCGCGATCGAGTCCCTTCGTCGGATCCTCCTCCAGGGCGCGCAGGTAGAACCGCGCGGCGGCGCCGGTCTGGCCCCCGTTGGTGTAGATGTCCGCGAGGTTGTTCAGGCTGCCGATCGTGGAGCCGCCGAGCATCTCGACCATCTCGTAGTTGACGGCCGCCTGCTCCGCCTTGCCCATGCCGATGAAGGCGTTGGCCTGAGCGAGCCACAGGTCCGCGTTCTCCTGGTCCCGCTGGATCAGGGTCTCGAACAGCGCCGCCGCTTCCGGATAGCGCTGCTGCTGGAACAGGCAGAACGCGAGACCTCGCTTCCACTCCTCGTTCGAGGGATCCATCAGCACCGCCATGCGGTAGGCGGTCTCCGCGGCGAGCGGGTCCCCGGCGCTGAAGTACGCGTAGCCGAGCATGCCGTAGGTGATGCCCTTGGTGCCGCCGAGCTCGATGACGCGCGTGAAGGCCGGGATGGCGCGGTCGATCTGGTTGCTCCGGAAGAAGGTCCAGCCCAGGACCTCCCAGGCGCGGCGGAACTTGGGGAACTTCCCCGTCGCGACCTCGAGAGCCGTGATCGCCTCCTCGAGCCTCTCGCGACGCAGATGGACCTGCGCGACGAACATGTCGAACAGGGCGCTGTCCGCCGGACCGCGGTTGCGCTCACAGAGCTTCTCCGCCTTGTCCAGCTCGTCCGCCGCCATGTAGTCCTGGATCTTCTCGAGCGCCTCGATGTCGTCGAAGTCGACCGTGGGCTCGATCTCCGTCTCCGAGATGTGGCTCTCGATGAACGCCTTCTGCCAGGAGGGGCTGTTCCAGAGCTGGAGCTCGGACGGGTCGATGTGCACGACCTCGTCCTGAGCGGGCGCGCTCAGCATCGGCACCCGAACGGTCGGAACCACCGAGACCGGCGTCGCGACGGGCTCGAACACGCGGACCTCGCGGTCGCCGAGCTGCTCCGGGCTCTCCGTCGTCGCGGTGCACGCGACGCACAGGGAAGCGGCGATCCAACCGGGGGTGAGGCGAGTGAGATTCATGGGTGCTTCAGGGCTTGGGGAAGGCGATCGTCCGCTTCACGGGAGTGGACACCGGCTTGCCGTTGCGGCGAGCCGGCTCGAAGCGCCATTGCTTCACCGCGTCCAGGGTCGCCTTGTTCAGGATGGGATCGTCCGTGTACTTGATCTTCGGGCGCTCGACGCGGCCCTTCTCGTTCACGATGAAGACCACGATGACCTTGCCGGGCGAGGCCTTCTTGACCTTCGCGTCCCGGCGCGGCTGCGTGAACGGCGGCAGCTGGCGCGGCTTCTGGTCGAGCTCTCCCATCTGGAAGATCTCGTCCATGCCGCCGGCGGCGGCCTGCATGCGGCTGAGGTCGAGCGTGAAGTCGCCCACGCCCCACCCGCCTTCGCCGGCGGAGGGCTCGAGGGCCAGCTCGAGCTGCTCCAGGCTCAGAGGCTCGATCTCCTCTTCGAGCTCGGGCGGCTCCTCCTCCTCGAGCTCCTCTTCCTCGATCTCTTCTTCGATCACCGCCTCTTCGGGCTGCGGAAGCGCGCCGGGGTCGAAGTTCGCGAGCGCGGTCGTGGCCCGCTTGCCCTCGTCGATCGCCTGGATCAACGGGAGCACGAGGAAGCACGCGAGCGTCATCGCCCCCGAACCGCCCAGGACGGTCAGGTGATGCAGCGCGCTGGCGGCCAGGCTCTTCCTCTTGGCGTCCATCGAATCAGTGCGCGGTCGACACGCTGACCTGCTCGGCGCCGCCGAGCTTCGCCTCGCCCACGACCTTCACGAGGATCTCCGAGTTGGACTTCTTGTCCGCCTGGATGATCACCGGGATCTTCTCGCGCTGCATCGTGCGCTTGACGATCGGCTGCACGTTGTTGAGCGCGATCTGCTTGCCGCCGTAGGCGATCTCGTTCTTCTCGCTGATGGCGATCAGGAGGCTGTTCTTCTCGAGGTTGGTCGAGGCGGCCGCCTCGGGTTTGTTCACCTCGATGCC